>QILY01000245.1 GCA_003232155.1 Maribacter sp. | reverse complement strand
ATACTGGGTGCAATTACCAAAGCAACTACAGACATTAATTTTAAAAGAATGTTCAATGAAGGCCCTGAAGTATCTTTAAATGGATCACCAACAGTATCACCAACTACAGCAGCTTTATGGGCATCAGTACCTTTACGGCCATCAGATTCAATCATTTTCTTAGCATTGTCCCAAGCACCACCTGCGTTTGATTGGAAAATGGCCATAAGCACACCACAAGTGGTTACACCTGCTAAAAGACCACCTAACATTTCAGCGCCACCAATAAAACCAAAAGCAACAGGAACGGCGATCGCCAATAACCCTGGCAATACCATTTCTTTTATAGAAGCCTTTGTAGAAATGTCAACACATTTGTCGTATTCTGCATAGCCATCGGCAGCATCAAAAATTGCACGTTGTTCTGGAGTCGCTTTTGACATATCTGAATCAACAGCTCTCATTACTTCTAATGCAGCTTTCAATTGGGGAATATCTCTAAATTGACGACGAACCTCTTCGATCATTGCCATTGCAGCACGACCTACAGCATTCATAGACAAAGCAGAGAACACAAAAGGAAGCATACCACCTACTAAAAGTCCCGCCATAATAGTCGGCTTGGAAACATCAATGGAAGTTACGTTAGCAACCTTCATAAAAGCAGCAAACAAAGCCAAAGCCGTCAAAGCAGCAGAAGCAATGGCAAAACCTTTACCAACTGCAGCTGTTGTATTTCCAACAGCATCTAATTTATCAGTACGCTCACGTACTTCTTTTGGTAATTCTGCCATTTCTGCAATACCACCGGCATTATCACAAATTGGTCCATAAGCATCAACAGCTAATTGAATACCCGTATTTGCCAACATACCTACCGCAGCAATTGCAATACCATATAAACCTGCAAAATGATGAGATACTAAAATAGCAGCAGCAATGAATAAAATAGGAAACAGGGTAGACATCATACCTACACCCAAACCTGCAATGATATTTGTTGCAGCACCGGTTTCTGATTGTTTTACAATCGAATTTACCGGTTTTTTACCTGTAGCTGTATAATATTCAGTTACCTTACCTACACCTAAACCAGCAACAAGACCAGCTAATGTTGCAAAGAAAATTCCGTTTGCACCATCAGGTAAACCTTCAACCGTTTCAGGTATCAAAGCATTAATAATAAAATAAGAAGCTACAACCATAAGGCCGGCAGAACCATACTCGCCAATATTCAGGGCCGTTTGTGGATTTCCACCATCTTTAACCCTTACAAAGAAAGTACCTATGATAGACATTAAAATACCTACAGCAGCTAGTACCAATGGAAGATAAACTGCACCTAAACCTGCAAAATCAGGAGTGATAATAAATGCACCCAATACCATAGTACCTATAATAGAACCAATATATGATTCAAATAAATCGGCACCCATACCAGCAACATCACCTACATTATCACCTACGTTATCAGCAATAGTAGCAGGGTTCAATGGGTGGTCTTCAGGAATACCGGCTTCAACCTTACCCACTAAATCGGCACCAACATCAGCAGCTTTGGTATAAATACCACCACCAACTCTAGCGAAAAGCGCAATAGAAGATGCTCCTAAAGAAAATCCGGACAGCACATTCAATACCAAGCCTAAATTCTCGGCACCAGGCCACATAGATTGGTAGACCATAAATAAAGTACTAAGTCCTAAAACTCCAAGACCAACAACTCCCAAGCCCATAACAGCACCGCCTGCGAAAGCAACTTCTAAAGCTTTTCCTAAAGAAGTTTTTGCAGCTTGAGTTGTTCTTACGTTTGCTTTTGTAGCGACTTTCATTCCTATAAAACCTGCCAATGCAGAACAGACAGCACCTACTACAAAAGATAATGCCACCATACCATGGGAACCGTCTTCGTTATTTCCCTTAAAGAAAAGAAGGATAGCCACGGCTACAACAAAAATTGAAAGTATTTTGTATTCAGCTTTTAGAAAAGACATGGCGCCATCGGCAATGTTTTTTGCTATTCTAACCATTTTTTCATCTCCGACTTCCTGCTTGGAAACCCACATATTCTTAACAAATACAAACAGCAAGGCCAAGAGGCCAAATACTGGTAAAAGTTTGATTATTAATTCCATGTCAATTTAGTGTTTTTAAGTTTTTTTTAACGCCTGCTAAAGTAGTAAAATCAAATAGAATAAAAAAAGCCGCTTTTAATATTAAAAGCGGCTTTTTTTAGTGGTATTATTTTTTATATCGTAAAAGTACATTTCTTTTTGTGTTCACTATCATCATAGCGTTTTACACACTGATGGTAAATTTTAATCGCTTCTTCGACATTGCCCCATCCGCCTACATCTACTTTTTTCTTCTCTAGATCTTTATACACTTGAAAGAAATGTTCAATTTCTTTTATTCGGTGCGGATTCAAATCACTGATATCATTCTTCTGATTCCAAATTGGGTCGTGTACAGGCACGCAGATGATTTTTTCATCAGGCCCTTTTTCATCGGTCATATGAAAAACACCTATTGGTTTTACTTCCATAACCACCATTGGGTATGTAGGTTCTGTTCCCATTACCAAAACATCTAATGGATCCTTGTCCAAAGCTAAAGTTTCAGGAATAAAACCATAATCACCAGGATACATCATTGATGAGAAAAGCATTCTGTCAAATCTGATTTTATGAAGGTTGAAATCATATTCATATTTGTTTCTACTCCCTTTTGGTATTTCAATCAATACATCAAAAGTTATATTTCCTTTTTTAGGCATTTCCAATTTTTTATTATACGTGCAAATATACTACCCTGAACGTCTTCGCTATTTATAATTGTATTATGTTAACTTTATTATTCAGATTCCTATTTATGCTGAAAAGACCTTAAACCCAGATTATGCATTAGAAATTAAATCCAAAAGTACCTGTTACTCCAAAAGGTCTTGCGTCTGGGCTATCCAAATAGTTTCCTCTAAAATTGAAATCAATTCTAAAAACCTTGAAAATATTGCCCACACCTAATGAATATTCATAATATATTCTATCAGACGGAGCTTGAAGTGGCGTTGTAACGGTTGCAGGCGCATTCAAAGCAAGATTAGAATCTGAAAGATCACCCCATACTCCTCTTAAACTAACTATTTCTCTAAGGTTTAATTTACGCAGCCACGGTATTCTCGAAAACAGTCTACCATTAAAATTATGTTCTAAATGTAATGATGCATATGTATCTGTTACAAATTCATAAAAATCTAAATTATGAAAGGTGCCATAATTAGAGAAAACTGTTTGGTTACCGGGCACTACACTTAAAAGCCCTAAAGGTACATCACCAAAGGTCTTGCCTATTTCAAGTGTACTGAACAGTTTTCCGAACCCGCCAATTTGCCAAGGTTGACTATATGAAAATTGAAGTTTGCTATAATTAAAATCACTATCTAAAATCCCTGTAATACCTTGCGTGTAGTTTAACAATATGGTGCCAAAATTATCATTTACATTAACTCTTTCAACGCCATAGCCTATTGTTTTTTTGCCTGGCGTATAAATCAACAAGGCATTGACATCAAGCTGTCGTATTTCTGAAGATATGCCTGTAGGCGAACCAACATCTATATAATCTAAACTAAAATCATTGGGCAATGCAGAACTTAGCGTACGGAAAGTACTTCCTAAATTAATTCTAAAATTGGTCAAAGGCTCTATTTCAAAGCTCAATTTACTTAGGTTAATATTTGTTAATCTATTATTCGCCCCTACTGTTACCAGCGCTGAAGAGGCTATACCTCTTCCCAACACATCATTTGTTGCCGTTAAGCTTCCGCCCAATTGTTCTATATCCCTTCTATTTCCTCCTGAAACAATAAAACGGCTTTTTTTATCCAACAAAAATTTACCTGAAATACCATATTTGAACTTACTGTCCGTAAAGCCATAGGCCGTATAGCCTTCTATGCGCCATGGGTCGTTCTGACCAAAAAAGGTTCTTGCCCCGAATCGCACTCTTGGCCCTTCGGCTTCATTAAAACCAAAAACACTATACACTGAGCCAAGGTCCAGATTCCATTTATCAATTTCTACATAACCTGACCCCAATATGCTTACCAAATTGTAGTATGATTTGAATTTGGGAACCGTTTTTAAAGTATCTAACAGTTTGTATATACCTTTTTCATCTTTATTCAATGATTCTAATCGATTCTCTTCCCAAAAGACATCATCTTTTACAATATTCTGAGGGTCAAAAGGATTTTTATCGGCCTTATAAAAGGCCTTGGGTTTTTCTTCGTCAAATTTATACCTACCGTACACTGTGGTACGTTTTCCGTACACTCCTTTGGATTTCTCTTTTTTACTAAAACTAAAATCACTGAGCATATAGTCACGTTTCAATAGAAATACCGAATCGTTCATTACCTCAAAATCCTGTTCTATATAGATTTCCTTTACCCAATTGATATTGGCACTCTTGGTTACCTCTAGGTTAATATTTTTTATGGCATAGGTAGAATCGTTTACCCAAAAATCACCTTTAAAAGTAAGTTCGTTTTTACGTCTTGGATAGTATGCAATATTATAACACCATTTATTATCAATAAATGCACTGTCAAGTAGTGCATAATTATAAGTGTCTATTCCTGTTTTCGATAAAGGGCTGGTAAAACTCTTATCAAAGAATTTCAGGTAATTATCATAGATATCATAATCTTGGTATAGATCAGCAACAAAGGCAAGAATAGCTTGGTTGTTGTCAAAGCCTGAATTTTTGTTTCCCAAGACCTGTTCCTTCTCTTCTTTTAGTATATTATCGCCATTTACTTTAGAGAAAGTTTCATTTAAAAATATGGGAAGATAGGTTTTGCCTGTAATACGTGAGGTATCCAAATCTTGAAAAATAAACTCCAATCCTTTGAAAATTTTTCGTCGCATCAACGCGCTATCGATCGTATTGAGGTCAAATTCTATTTTTTCGTATTTATCATAGGTATACTGCTTGAATTTACGAATACCATTTTCATGTTTTTTGG
>QILY01000082.1 GCA_003232155.1 Maribacter sp. | reverse complement strand
TATTCCAAAGCCAAACTACCTGCTATAATTGAAAACCTGCCTGCCATGCCTACGGCAGGTAAACCGGTCAGGCAGGTGCTCGAAATTTGTTTAGCTTCCCGACTAAAAATCGGGACAGGCTAAAATTGGGCTACAGTTCCTTCGTTAAAAAACTTCTGCGCTTTCCAATTCTACCTGCCTTTGCAGGCAGGCAGGTTGGTACTTTGACTTTTCATAACGAAAACCCGTGAATAATGCGGGCTAAACAGCATTCAAAAGACGTAATCGCATTACCTTATAAGTAGGTTTCACCACACAACTGATCTTGTTCACAACAAATACCTGTTACAAAATACGTAACGCTAAGATTTCAAGTTATATATAAACCCAAATTCCAATTAACCTAAATTCCAAATCGCATGAAAAATGTTTTACTTATCAAACAAATTTATTTAGATGCCTTCAAAAATTTGGGGCATTATATCGTAAGATCTTACTTTAAGGTATTTGCTTGGTTCAGTTTTATCTGTTTCTTGATTGTACTTTATGCTTTTATATTTAGAGTAGTTACAGGCTTTGCCTTTGAATAATATTAATAACCAAACCAACTTGACTATTTAAAACGCCCTTAAGAAGGGCGTTTTTTGTTGATTTGCTATGTGCCTTTCTATTCCGGACACAAGTAAATAATCCTTGGGGTAAACTTGATTTTTGGGTTAGAACCAATATCCTACACTGAAAAATAAATTACCTTCACCATTCTCGGGAGACCATGAATATAGTACTTGTATCGGACCAATAAAAGACTCCCAACCATAGCCAAGGGCATACCCAGAAAAAGTAGGCTCAGAGAACCACTCTCCTGTTCTAAAAAGGTCATCATCTACATTGGCGAAATTGGCGGAGAGCAAAAAATGGTTTTTAGGAACAAATTCAAAATCTAACCTTACATCAGTCTTAACATAACTATTCCCAGGTAAAGACAAAAAATCGTACCCTAAAAAGGGAACAAAATTATTAATCAGGTTAGTACCATAACCCCCTAATATAAAATCAAAAGTAGTAACATTGGAAGTTCCTAATTTAAATCCGATTTCTGTATTAAAATTCAATGAAAAGTTATTGAAAACCGGAGTTGCAAAACCTATTTTTCCTTTGGTTATAGAAAACTCTTTAAAGTTCTGATTAAAATCGGAAGAAAACACATAGAAATGAAAATCTCCATCAAAGTAGAATCCTTTTGTTGGAAAATACTTGTCATCATACGTGTCAAAAGTAAGCTGCCCATAAGCACTATAAAAATCACTTTTTTCGAACAATGTTCTTCCGTTGCTACCAACTCTCGACTGATCTAGTTCATTAATTGTCTCATCAGGAAGGTCTCCTAAGGTTCGTGTACTATATCTTAAAAATTTGTGCTCTGCCCCAATTGTAAAGGCAAATTCTTCTTGCCAAACCGTCTGTAAATATATTTGATTAGTAAAGTCTACAACCCCTAAATTAATGGTGTTTAGATTAGGTACATCATTCACATCAAAATTATCACGCAGTATGTCAAAATCAATTTCTTTTTCAAAATCATTTAATCTTGAATTAATACCAAAACCCCAATACGAACCTTTATCAACATAATACTGTAGATTATACCGTAGATTATCTCCTAAAATAAAATCAAAAGATGCAACATCATCTTGCATTAAAAAATTCTTTTTGGTAAGGTTTATCAATGCTGCACTATTATATAGATCATCATAGTGAACTCCCAACCGTATAAATGTTTTAGTAGGGTTTTCTTCTAATTTCAAAATCAGATCTTCTCCGATACCGTTAGATAGTAATTGGTATCGAATAGTTTGAAAGTTTCCTGTGGCAGATAGGTTACTAATACCTTGTTGTAATTTTTCGAAAGTGATTTTTTTTCCCAATTCAAATCTTAGCTTTCCTTCGATATACCTTCTAGAATAGTTTTTATTATTTCCTAATATTACAAGTCTATTTACAATAATTTCATCTTTTGCGGCAATGGTTTTAATGACTTTTTTATTTTTTTTCTGATTAACCGAAAGTTCTTTTAAGGCAGCATACTTTTTTCGAGCGGCAACTTCCCCTATTTTTATAATAGTATCCCTTTTATCAAAATCCAGTACTGAATAACCTTCGATATCAGGTTTAATATAAATATGGGTCTGTTTTGATTTTTCGACCATGGCTTCTGCAGTACTAAAATTATTTATTTGTAAAAGAATTTCGGTAGCTGATAATAAGGACTCACGATTTGAAAGTTCATGTTGCACATCTACGCCTATAATAATATCTGCACCCATAGCTTTTACCTTTTCTATAGGATAATTGTTCACAACACCTCCATCAATCAAAACTTTACCATCAATTTTGGCCGGTTCAAAAAGAGATGGCAGCGTTCCACTGGCCATAATAGCTTCAGGTAGATACCCTTTGTTCAAGACCACTTCTTCACCAGTTTCTACATCAGTAGCTATACATACGAAAGGTATGGGCAAGGCATTAAAATCTTCAATATCTTTAACATGGTATAATAGCCTCACCAGTTCATTGTATAGGTTTTGCCCCCCAGAATATGCAGACGGCACTGAAATTTTAAACTTATTGAAAGGCAGGGTCAATGCATATCTTTCTGAGTTTTCTTTCTCATAAAAGGTCTTTGCACTTCTGGGTAGGTTATCTTGAATCAAATTATTAAAATCTATCGCTCTAAAAATTGAATCTAATTCAGTTGGCGAATAACCCGCAGCATAAAGTGCCCCTACAAGGGCACCTATACTCGTACCTCCAATATAATCAATCTTAATCCCTGCTTCTTCTATCACTTTTATTGCACCAACATGTGCCAAGCCCTTCGCGCCACCTCCACTCAATACAAGGCCTACTTTTACATCTTTCTCTATATTCTGAGCCATAGAGAGGCATGTAATACATATTGCCAAAAAAGAAAGTATTGCTTTTTGCATTGTTTTTAGTTAGTCTCTAATTTTTAATGAAACGTTTCATAAATTTTTGTGGCTTTTGATATTCCCACCATTTCTGCCAAGTTTTCAATCGAAGCTTCTTTGATTCGCTTCACCGATCTATATTTTTTTAATAGCTCTTCAGCCGTTTTTTCTCCAATACCCTCGATAGATTCTAGTTCAGAATTTATAGCAGCTTTACTTCTTTTATTTCTATGAAAGTTAATTGCGAAACGATGGGCTTCATTTCTAAGTTGTTGTATAATTTTTAAGCTTTCCGATTTTTTATCCAAATACAACGGAATAGGGTCATCTGGAAAATAAATTTCCTCTAATCTTTTTGCAATACCTATAATTGCTATTTTCCCTCTCAAACCTAAAACATCCAAACTTTTTACAGCTGATGATAGCTGTCCCTTTCCACCATCAATGACAATAAGTTGAGGTAAAGATAAAGGTTGCTCCTCTCCTAAAAGTCTTTTGTAACGTCTAAAAACCACTTCTTCCATTGAGGCAAAATCATCAGGGCCATCAACTGTTTTTATATTAAAATGACGGTATTCTTTTTTTGAAGGTTTCCCATTTTTAAATACCACACAGGCTGCCACAGGGTTACTACCTTGAATATTACTATTGTCAAAACATTCAATATGCCTGGGCTCTTCTGAGAGATGTATATCTTTTTTCATTTGAGCCATAAGCCTATTCACATGCCTATCAGGGTCGGTAATCATAACTTGCTTAAACCGTTCTTGCCTAAAAAATTTGGCGTTGCGTTCTGAAAGGTCTAAGATTTTCTTTTTATCGCCCAACTGTGGTACCGTCACCTTAAGGTATGGTTCCACAATAACGTTGAAAGGCAAGTATAGTTCTTTTGATTCTGATTTAAAACGTTGTCGTATTTCTACAATGGCCAATTGTATGAGGTCTTCATTCTTTTCTTCCAATTTCTTTTTAATCTCCATAGTATGAGATCGTATTATTGATCCATGGGAAAGTTGTAGAAAATTCACATAGGCAAATGCTTCATCAGAAATAATAGAAAATACATCAACATTATTAATCTTAGGATTTACAATTGTAGTTTTTACCTGATAGTTCTCTAATACCTCAATCTTTTCTTTTATAAGTTGTGCCTCTTCAAATCTCATTTCTTTTGCCAATATTTTCATTTGGCCTTTAAAATAATGCAATGAAGATTTAAAATTACCTTTGATAATTTCTCGAATATCAGAAACCTGCCTGTCATAATCTTCGGTATTTTGATGCGCCTCACACGGGCCGTTGCAATTGCCCAAATGATATTCTAAGCACACTTTGTATTTGCCAGAAGCTATTTTTTCTTTTGAAAGATTATAATTACAGGTTCTCAGCGGATATACACTTTTGATAAGATCAAGTAATATTCTCACTGTTTTCAAACTGGTATATGGGCCATAATATTCTGACCCGTCTTTAATCAATTTTCTAGTTGTAAAAACCCTCGGGTACCTTTCATTCTTAATACAGATCCAAGGGTATGATTTATCATCTTTTAATAAAACATTATAGCGTGGACGATATTTTTTTATAAGATTGTTCTCTAATAATAGGGCATCAGATTCTGTAGGGACAACTATATGCTCAATTCGTCTTATTTTCTTTACCAAAACACGGGTTTTGCCATATTCATGGTTTTTATGGAAATATGACGATACCCTTTTCTTTAAATCTTTTGCTTTACCAACATACAATACCTTACCATCAATATCATAAAATTGATAAACCCCCGGGTTCTTGGGAAGTGTACTGAGCTGTATTTCAATAGGTAATTGGGGCATGTAAATCGGTGCTTCTTTTTTGGTATTGCTATTAAAGGTTAATTTACTATGTTTTTATAGAACCACATTGTGTTTTTATATTATTTAACGTTAATATGAACTAGATAATTTCATACAGGCTTAGATCAAAAGCCTTCATTTTTTAATGAACTCATCTTGACCGTTTAAACTTTTTCTTTCCTGCCTGACGGCAGGCAGGTACCTGCAAATATTCCATTTTGCACTCATATTTTGCCGTTTTTGACTACCGTAACCATGCTATGCTAATAAAAAATGACTTCATATGAGCACAAAAGCGAATATTTTCGGTTCCAAACAAAAAGTTTAAACGAGTTCTTTCCTAAAAAATGAGTGTTTAATAATATCATGTTAAAATTTAAAAAATTCAGAGGTTTATTTAACTAATTGAAAATCAATTTATTACGCATATTCTGGTTAAATTATTATTATTAAAAATGTATTGAAACGTTAAATATTTAGCAAAAAGATGCATTTCATCGATAAAAAAGTGCATTTAAAGGGATATTTTACATATATTTAGAATATCAAAATCATATTATATGGATAATTATTTTATAACCCTCGGCACCTACTTAATTCTAATGCTTTGTTTCAAAATATACTACGCTGTTGCTGTAAAAGAGTAGTAGATAATATTATATTTTATTCCCTCGCAAAATTTAACAACTTTCTATGTTAAAAAAAGATTTGCGATTAAAATTTTCTGAACTTAGAAAAAAGATTTCCCCAGAATCACTTTTAAGTTCTAGTTTGACTATAGCCAATAAACTTCTAGAACTTCCGATATGGTCTTATGACTATTATCACTTATTTTTACCTATTTCAGAAAAGAAAGAAATTGATACTACCTTTCTTTTATCCATCTTACAGGGAAAAGATAAAAACGTTGTACTTCCAAAAATACATACTGAGACTGCTTTAGAACATTATCTGCTTACAGATAGCACCAAGCTCATAAAAAATAACTGGGGCATACCTGAACCTGTTGATGGTATTGAGATAGCCGCTCATAAAATTGATGTGATTTTCGTTCCGCTTTTAGCCTTTGATAAAAAAGGAAATAGAGTTGGTTATGGAAAAGGCTTTTATGATGATTTTCTAAGTAAATGCAGACCGGAAGCAATAAAAGTAGGATTATCAATTTTTGAAGTAGTAGATTCAATAACCGATGTATATGAGAATGATATTCCTTTAGATTATTGTGTTACTCCAGAGAAAACGTATTCGTTTACTTCAACTTGAGGTTCTTCAATTTGTGATTCTTCGACATCAGCGACCGCCTCATTCTTTTTGTCTCCAAAAGCTTTTTTATTAAAAACCAACAGAACCCCTACTCCAGTACTAATTGCCATATCGGCAATGTTAAAAACAGGTTCAAAAAAGTTAAAAGTACTACCGCCAAAATAAGGAACCCACTCGGGCCAAACTGCCCCTTTGATTATAGGAAAATGTAACATATCAACCACCTTACCATAAAAAATACTATCATATGGTTCATCTGAAAATAATGTAGCTACCTGACTGGGGGTACTCTCGTTAAATAGCGTACCATAAAAAACAGAATCTAAAATATTGCCCACAGCTCCAGCAAAAATTAATGAAACTGCCAATATCAAAGTATTAGGAGAATTTTTCTTGATCGTATCATAAAGCCAATAACCTATACCTGTTATAGCCAATAATCTAAATATAGTTAAAATCAGTTTGCCCGTTGATTCGGAAACAGGTAAAAAATCACTGAGTTTAGCCCCCCATGCCGCTCCCGAATTTTCAATAAAAAGTATTTGAAACCAGTCAAAAACAGCAACTGATTCTTGATAGGTAAAATGGGTCTTGATATATATTTTACTGATTTGATCAATGATCAATATTACAGTAACTAGCAGGAGGGACTTCTTTAAATTCATTCTTCACTTTATAGATGGGCAAAATCTTTAGATGGATGTTACCCGTTGTGGAACGAAGTATAAAATGGTCGTCTCCTAATGGTATTTTGTTTTCTTGAACTTCGCCATAAGCACTAGTTGCTACAATTTTCGCTTTTGAACTGCTTACACTTATATCTCCACTTCGAGTTGTAATCTCTGAAGTTTCCGATACTTGGGTCAAATCACACCTGCCATCATCTAAAATCACCTTTAAGTTTTTATAATTACCTGCTATCGCTACATTACAACTTGTGCCAAAAACCAAAACATTTTTATACTCGGGAAGCTTTATTTTCAAAGCGATAGAAATTACTTTATGGGCACTTAATTTATCATTGGGATTTACAAAATTATAATGAAA
>QILY01000037.1 GCA_003232155.1 Maribacter sp. | reverse complement strand
TATGTTCACTTTAAGAATTTACCTAAGATTGTAAACGAAATTAACGAATTGGAAAAAAAGATGACCGGTGACAACAAAAAATAAACAAAGAACTATAGCGAAAGAGGTCATTCTTAAGGGAGTTGGCTTGCATACAGGCGAGAACGTCACCATTAAATTTGTAGCTGCTCCTGAAAATCATGGTTACAAATTTAAAAGATTAGATTTAGAAGGTGGACCAATTATAGAAGCAGATGCTAATTATGTGGTAAACACCCAGCGAGGAACTAACCTTGAAAAAAATGGGGTTAAGATCCAAACTTCAGAACATGTACTTGCAGCTTTGGTTGGTTTGGAGATAGACAATGTTTTAATAGAATTAGATGCGCCTGAGCTACCAATAATGGATGGTTCTGCAAAATACTTTGTCGAAGCTTTGGAAAAAGTAGGTACTGTTGAACAAAAGGCGGACAGAAATGTATATGTCATCAAAGATGTTATCAGCTATAAAGATGATGAAACGGGAAGTGAGATTACTATTATTCCTTCAGATACATACCAAGTAACTACAATGGTTGATTTTGGGACCAAAGTTTTAGGAACTCAAAATGCCACTTTAGAAAATATATCTGATTTTAAAACAGAAGTGGCAGATGCCAGAACTTTTAGTTTCTTACATGAATTAGAAACATTACTTGAGCATGGATTGATTAAAGGAGGTGATCTCAATAATGCAATAGTATACGTAGATAAAGAGATATCTGATAGTACTATGAAGAAATTAGCGAAAGCTTTTAATAAAGAAAAGCTTTCTATAAAGCCTAACGGTATTTTAGATAATTTGACCTTACATCAGCCTAATGAAGCTGCAAGGCATAAATTACTGGATGTTATAGGAGATTTGGCACTTGTAGGAACTCGTATTAAAGGTAAGGTAATTGCTCATAAACCCGGACACTTTGTAAACACTCAATTCGCAAAGAAACTTTCTAAAATAATTAAAACAGAGCGAAGAAATAATGTTCCTAATATTGATTTGAATCAACCCCCTCTTATGAATGTTATTCAGATTATGGATATGTTGCCCCACAGACCTCCATTTTTATTGGTAGATCAGATATTAGAACTTTCCAAAACCCATGTAATAGGGCTTAAGAACGTTACTATGAACGAACCTTTTTTTGTAGGTCATTTTCCTGGAGCACCAGTAATGCCGGGGGTATTGCAGTTAGAGGCAATGGCACAAACAGGTGGAATATTAGTTTTGAACACGGTTCCAGATCCTGAAAATTATTTGACGTATTTACTTAAAATAGACAATGTTAAATATAAGCAGCAGGTAGTTCCTGGAGATACACTTATTTTCAGATTAGATTTGATGTCACCCATTCGAAGGGGGATCTGTCAAATGTACGCCAAAGCATATGCCAATGGAAAATTGGTTTCTGAGGCAGAAATTATGGCGCAAATAACCAAAGTAAAAGGAAATTAGATGAACCAACCCCTTGCTTATATCCATCCAGAGGCAAAAATCGCAAAAAATGTTGTTGTAGAACCTTTTACCACAATACATAATAACGTAACTATAGGTGATGGAACCTGGATAGGTTCTAGTGTCACTATTATGGAAGGTGCCCGAATAGGTAAAAATTGTAATATTTTTCCAGGCGCCGTCATTTCTGCCCCTCCCCAAGATTTAAAGTATAATGGCGAAGAAACTATAGTGACCATTGGTAATAATACTACCATAAGAGAATGTGCAACAATACATAAAGGCACATCAGATAGAATGAAAACGGTCATTGGTAAAAATTGCCTGATTATGGCATACTGCCACGTAGCCCATGACTGTTTTGTGGGTGATAATTGTATTTTTTCGAATAACTCTACATTGGCGGGGCATGTTACTATAGGCGATAATGTAATTCTGGCCGGTCTGGTAGCTGTTCACCAATTTGTATCAGTTGGGCAACATGCTTTTGTTACTGGGGGCTCATTAGTTCGTAAAGATGTTCCTCCATTTGTGAAAGCAGCTAGAGAACCACTTTCTTATGTTGGTATAAATTCAGTTGGATTGCGTAGAAGAGGTTTTGAATCAGATAAAATTAGAGAGATACAAAATATCTATAGAATCTTATATCAAAAAAACTACAATAACTCTCAGGCTGTTCAGATTATTGAGGCAGAAATGGAAGCTACTCCTGAAAGAGATGAAATATTACAATTTATAAGAGATTCCCAACGGGGAATTATGAAAGGATATTTCAGTGCAAGCTAATTTATAATTAAAACATATTGGCTTATAGGAACGCTATCTGCCAATACTGATAAACTAAGAACTAAAAATGGCATCAACATCAGATATTAGAAAAGGATTGTGTATTAAATATAATAATGATATTTATAAAATTATTGAGTTCTTGCATGTAAAACCAGGTAAAGGGCCTGCTTTTGTGCGTACAAAACTAAGAAGCGTTTCTACAGGAAAAGTACTTGATAATACTTTTTCTGCCGGTCATAAAATTGAAGATGTACGTGTAGAAACGCGTTCGTATCAATTTCTTTACCAAGAAGGGGAGACATATCACTTTATGAATACAGATGATTACAATCAAATTACATTGCAAGAAGGTTCATTGGATGCTCCGGGATTGTTAAAGGAAGGAACGGTTGTAAAGATTATGACCAATACTGAAGATAGTATGCCTTTGTCAGTTGAAATGCCTGCCAGTGTTGTTTTAGAAGTAATATATACAGAGCCGGGAGTAAAAGGGAATACAGCAACCAATGCTACTAAACCTGCAAAAGTAGAAACAGGAGCAGAGGTAAATGTGCCACTTTTTATTAATGAAGGGGATAAGATAAAAGTGGACACGGAAAAGGGCGCTTATATGGAAAGAGTTAAGGAGTAATACTCAGTATCAGTTATTTCTTAACAGATACTTAGCAAAATAATATAACCCTAAACCCCTTATAAATTGAAATTCCCAAATTCCTATTCATTAAAACAGATATCAACTATTATTAGTTGCGATTATGTAGGCCCTGATGATTTTCCTGTTTTAGGAATGAACGAAATTCATGTTGTAAATCATGGAGATATTGTTTTTGTAGACCATCCTAAATACTATGACAAAGCTTTGAACTGTAAAGCTACAGTAGTATTAATCAATAAAAAAGTAGATTGCCCTGAAGGGAAGGCACTATTGGTTTCTGATGACCCTTTTAGGGATTTTAATATTTTGACACAATTTTTTAAACCTTTTGAAAAATCAAAAAACCTAATTTCAACCTCGGCTAAAGTAGGTCAGAATACTGTAATACAACCAAATACATATATAGGAAATAATGTGGTTATAGGTGATAATTGTTTAATTCATTCAAATGTATCTATATATGACCATTGTATAATTGGCGATAATGTGACCATTCATGCCGGTACGGTTTTGGGGTCAGATGCTTTTTATTATAAGAACAGACCTGAAGGGTATGATAAATTAATTTCAGGAGGCCGTGTCGTAATTGAGGACAATGTTGATATTGGAGCACTTTGTACTATAGACAAGGGTGTAACTGGCGATACTACTATAAAGAAGGGCGCTAAGCTTGATAACCAGGTGCAAATTGGACATGATACCATTATTGGCGAAAAATGTTTAATTGCTTCACAAACAGGTATTGCTGGTTGTGTTGTTGTAGAAGATGAAGTAACTATTTGGGGGCAAGTAGGTGTTACAAGCGGTATTACAATTGGAAAAAAAGCAGTTATTTCAGCCAAAGCAGGAGTTAGTAAAACATTAGAAGGCGGTAAAAGTTATTTTGGAATTCCAGCAGATGATTTTCGTGCCAAGTATAAAGAAATAGCATCGATCAGAAAAATCCCTGAAATTATAGCAATGCTAAAAAAAATAGAAAAATGAACTCGTTTAAATTTTTTCTTTCCTGCCTGACGGCAGGCAGGTACCTGCAAAAGCGAATATTTTCGGTTCCAAACAAAAAGTTTAAACGGGTTCAATAAATAATATGCACAAGATTACTTCACATTTTGTTTTCAAACCTATACTTTTGTGCAGCAAAAAATAAACTAGATAATAATGAGCGTTTTAGTTAATAAAGATTCCAAAATTATAGTACAGGGCTTTACAGGTAGCGAAGGAACTTTCCATGCCGAACAAATGATCGAATATGGTACTAATGTTGTGGGTGGCGTAACTCCAGGAAAAGGAGGTCAAGAACATCTAGGAAGACCTGTTTTTAATACTGTTGTTGAAGCTGTTGAAAAAGTAGGTGCCGATACTACTATTATATTTGTTCCGCCAGCTTTTGCAGCAGATGCTATAATGGAAGCTGCCAATGCGGGTATAAAAGTTATTATTACTATTACCGAAGGTATTCCTGTGGCCGATATGGTAAAAGTTGCCCATTATATAAAAGATAAAGATTGTAGGTTGATAGGCCCTAATTGCCCTGGGGTAATTACCCCCGAAGAAGCCAAAGTAGGTATTATGCCAGGTTTTGTTTTCAAAAAAGGGAATGTAGGTATTGTTTCAAAATCAGGAACCTTAACTTATGAAGCTGCTGATCAGGTAGTGCGTCAAGGTCTGGGTATTACAACAGCTATAGGTATTGGTGGAGACCCAATTATAGGAACAACTACAAAAGAAGCCATTGAGTTATTGATTAATGACCCAGAAACCGAGTGTGTTGTAATGATTGGTGAAATTGGAGGGCAATTGGAAGCTGATGCCGCAAAATGGTATCAAAAAAGTGGAAGCAAAAAGCCTGTAGTAGGATTTATTGCGGGTGAAACAGCTCCTGCTGGAAGAACAATGGGGCATGCCGGTGCTATTGTTGGTGGTAGCGATGATACGGCGCAAGCCAAAAAACGGATTATGAGCGAATGTGGAATTCATGTAGTGGATTCCCCTGCTGAGATCGGAAAAAAAGTCAAAGAAGTAATGGCATAATTTTAAGACTTGTGTTAAAGTTTATCCAATAATTATATAAATCAATCCATCGGTCTTATTTTTAGCTCGATGGATTTTTGTTTTAAACCTGAGTTCGATTAATAGTGATTTTTCAGAAGCCGTGTAAA
>QILY01000294.1 GCA_003232155.1 Maribacter sp. | reverse complement strand
ATTGTATATACCATTTTAGCAACCATCCGAACCAATGAAGGGCAAACTTTTAATTACCCAATAACTATAAAATTCATCAAATAATCAATAGTAAATAATCAAGGGTGCTAATCATACCCTCAAATAGGAGTTTTTCATCAATCAAATCAGTTAGGATGTTTATTCATCAATCAGAAAACGAACAGTTAAACTATGCAGAACATCATTTCAAATATCAAAGAAAGTCTTCCAATGGGTGGGCCAGTTCAGCATAAAAAGAAAAAAGAAGTTATGAATGTAGAAAACACAAAAGCACAAATGCGCAAAGGAGTGTTGGAGTATTGCATTCTGTCAATCCTGAACGGACATGACAAGTATGCCTCTGAGATTTTAGGCACCCTCAAAGACGCAAAAATGCTTGTGGTAGAAGGCACAATTTACCCCCTACTAACAAGGTTGAAAAATGCGGGACTACTCAACTACCGTTGGGAAGAGTCGACATCAGGACCACCACGAAAATATTATACGTTGACAGAAACAGGTAAACTATTTTTAAGAGAATTAGATACTACCTGGAACGAATTAAGAAATGCCACCAATGTGGTAACCAACACGAAAAAAAGCCAAAAATGAACAAGACAATAAATATAAATCTCGCTAATATACTTTTTCATATCGATGAGGGTGCGTACAACAAAATGCGGCTTTATCTAGAATCAGTGAAACGTTCTTTTGCCAATACACCTGGTAGCGATGAGATAATCGCAGATATCGAAGCCCGTATTGCCGAACTTTTTCATGAAAAATTAGAAAATGAACGCCAAGTCATCACGCAAAAAGAAGTTGATGAAGTCATTATCATTATGGGGCAACCTGAAGATTATATGGTTGATGAGGACATTTTCCAAGATGAACCCAAATCAAGAACTACTTCAGAACAAAGAAGGGTTAAAAAATTATACCGTGATACTGAAATGAAGTATGTCGCTGGGGTATCTATAGGGCTTGCGCATTACGTAGGTATAAATCCAATATGGATACGATTGTTATGGGTTTTCTTGACTGTAAGTTCTGCTGGTGGTTTTATACTACTATATGGTTTATTATGGATATTGATTCCGGAAGCAGCAACCACCTCTCAAAAATTAGATATGCGGGGAGAGGATATCAACATCAGCAATATAGAACGTAAGGTCAAGGAAGGCTTTGATGATGTTACAGAAAAAATTAAGAACGTTGATTATGAAGGAGTAGGTAACAAAGTGAAAAATGGCAGTAGGTCTTTTTTTGATACTATTGGTGATATTATTATGTTCCTTTTCAAAATTTTTGGAAAGTTCATAGGTATACTCCTGATCATTATTGGCGCATCTACCATTATTGGGCTTTTCATTGGTTTTTTAACAGTAGGTGTAGCTGATGCAGTGCACATACCTGGCATCGATTTCTATAATATTGTTAACTCAACCAATACACCAGTTTGGATAGTATCGCTTTTAGTGTTTTTCGCTATCGGAATTCCGTTTTTCTTCCTTCTGTATTTAGGATTAAAAATATTGGTGACCAACTTAAAATCAATAGGTAACGTCGCTAAATTCTCGTTATTTTTGGCTAATCTCTTTAATCACACTTATTGTCTTGGGAATACGCCAAGCTGCATCACATGCTTATTCAGGAAATGTTACAACTGAAGATGTTCGTTATTTTGAAAATCTGTCAGACACACTGTATATCCAGGCGGTATCGTCAAGTTTACACGATAACGGAGATGATTTTCGTATCGATAATATGACGCTCACCTATACCAATGATGGTGATGAAATATTACTCTCTGATGATGTACGTTTCAACCTTAAGAAATCAAAAGATTCATTAGTACATATTGAGGTTCGAAAAGAAGCTAATGGGTCATCGCGTGATGAAGCTCGTGAAACTGCAGGTAAAATAGATTATATGTATAAAATAGAAGGTAATACCATATTACTTGATAATTTTTTAACTACCGCAAGTAATAGCCGGTTCAAAGATCAAGAAGTACGGGTAAACCTTTACCTACCTATAGGAATGCTTATAAAATATGATAGAGCGAACAGCCGTTGCTGGAATATGAGAACTGATAATGATAGAGATATAGATGGATGTGATTTCAACAAATACACATGGAAAATGGGGGGTAATGATAATGAGCTTATATGTCTGGATTGCCCTGAAGAAGAAATCGATGAAGATGATGAAGAAAACAAAATTATAATAAACAAAGACGGAATCGATATCAATATAAAAGATGAAAACGGGGAATCATTTAAAATGAAAATTAATGAGGATGGCGTAAATATAGAAGCCAAGGAAAATAACGGCGATAGCAAAATCATCATTAATGAAGATGGTATAGATATAGATGTTGATGATACTAACGAATCATTTAAAATGAAAATTGGAGAAGATGGTGTTCAGTTGAATAACTATTAAATACAATTCAGTAACCCAATTCAACAGTTCAGCGTCTAAGATTATAAAGCAACAACTAAAAACAGTAATTTTACATTAGTTCTAAACAATCAAAAAACAACAATCATGACAACATTAGCAAGAATAGCCTTAGCAATTTTAATCGCGCTCTTTTTTTCATCCTGCACATTTGACATCAACTTTGGAAATGGTAAAAAAGGAAACGGCAAAGTAGTAACCGACAGCCGAGAAATAACCAGTGAATTTACCGTAGTATCAGCATCTGAAGGTTTAGATGTTTATGTAACCCAAGCCGAAGATTTTGATATAAAAGTAGAAGCAGATGATAATGTTATTGACCTTATATCTACAGATATAAAAGATGGTAAACTACGTATTCACACTATTGAAAATATTGGCAGGGCCACTAAAAAAATATTTGTCTCGATGCCTGAAGTTACAGGTCTCAATAGCTCAAGTGGTGCAGATTTAATAGTGAAAAACGTAATTTCTGGTGATAAAATAGAACTCAATGCTAGTAGCGGAAGTGATCTGAGTGCAGAAATAAAAGCAAATGAAATAGATGCAGATGCCAGCAGTGGAGCTGATATTAGAATTTCAGGCGAAACAAACACGCTATATACCAATGCAAGCAGCGGAGCTGATATAAAGGCAAAAAACCTTTTGTCAAAAGTATGTTTTGCTAATGCTAGTAGCGGCTCGGACATATCTGTGAACGTATCAGAATCATTAACGGCAGATGCTAGTAGTGGTGCGGATATTTCATATTCGGGAAATGCCAGTGTAAAAAGTAAAAAACGTATTTCAGGCAGTATTCACCATAGAAAGTAAGCGTAAAATCAATTAAAAATAACAATCATGACAACATTGGCAAGAATAGCAATAGTATTAATAACAGCCCTCTTTTTTTCATCCTGTGGTTTTGACATTAACTTTGGTCAAGGTAAAAAAGGAAACGGTGAAGTAATAACCGAGAGCCGAGAAATAACCGATGAATTTACCAAAGTATCTGCATCAGAAGGTATAGCTGTATATATAACACAGGCAGACGATTTTGACATAAAAGTTGAAGGTGATGAAAATATCATTGACCTTATTGGTACTGATATCAAAAATGGAAAACTTCGTATTCATACTATCGAAAACATTGGAAGAGCTACTAAAAATGTATACGTTTCTTTACCCAATATAACTGGTTTGAGTAGTTCAAGTGGAGCGCATTTACAAACCGAGAATGCTATTGAAACTAGAGAAATTACTGTTGATGGTAGTAGCGGGGCTATTTTAGATATTGAAGTAACTGCCAACCAAATTGATATTGATGCCAGTAGCGGAGCCAATATTAATATATCAGGAAAAGCTGAAGAAGCTATGGTTGATGTAAGTAGTGGTGGTAATATAAATGCCAAAAAATTAGAAACACAGAATTGCAATGCTGATGCTAGTAGCGGAGGCAATGTCTCAATCAATGTTTCAAAGTCTTTGGTAGCCAATGCTAGTAGTGGTGGTAACATTTCGTATTCAGGCGATGCTGATGTAGAAAAAAAGAAATCAGTTTCTGGTAGCGTGCATAAGTATTAAATCAATCAAATCTCATATTCAGTGCTAAAACCTATTGAAATTTCAATAGGTTTTTATATTATAATATTTACGATTTACTTATTTTAGTGCAAATATATTGCTATGCAACTCACCCTTAAAAAGTACATTCTTCCTTTAAAACATACTTTTAGTATATCACGTGAATCGCGTGATTTTCAAAACACCTTGATAGTATCACTTTCTTTAGACGGAAAAACAGGCTACGGGGAAGCCACTTCGAACACCTACTATCAAATTACGGTAGAAAGCATGATAGCAGAAATTGAGTCAGTTAAAAATGAAATTACCTCTTATAAATTCACAAGCCCTGAAATATTTCATCAATTTTTAATTAAAAAAGGACTTACAAATTTTGCTATTTGTGCGTTAGACTTAGCTGCGCATGACCTTTTTGGCAAGCTCTTGAACAAACCCTTGCATGAAATATGGGATACAAGTACAGACTACTACCCTATCACCAATTACACTATTGGTATTGCTCCCTTAAAAAAAATGGTTGCAAAAATAAAAGAAAAGCCTTGGCCCATTTATAAGATAAAATTGGGCACCGATGATGATATAGCTATTGTAAAAGAACTTAGAAACCATACTGATGCTATCTTCAGAATAGATGCAAACTGTGCGTGGACTGCTGATGAAACTATACGCAATGCGCCATTACTTAAAGATTTAGGCGTCGAATTTTTAGAGCAGCCCCTAAAAGCTAATGATTGGCTAGGTATGAAAAAAATAATGAATCAGAGTGTACTTCCGGTAATAGCGGATGAAAGTTGTATCATTGAAAGTGATGTTGAAAAATGTGGGGAACATTATAGCGGCATCAATATTAAACTGACTAAATGCGGAGGCCTCACCCCTGCACTCCGAATGATAAAAAAAGCTAAGGAAATGGGAATCAAAGTTATGGTAGGCTGTATGGCAGAATCTACTATTGGCATCTCTGCCATTGCCCAGCTATTACCTCAATTGGATTATGTGGATATGGATGGAGCCCTTTTGCTAAAAGAAGACATTGCTAATGGCGTAGTTATTTCAAATGATGGTAAAATACATTTTCCAAGCATAGGAGGTAGTGGTATAACTTTACAATAATGTTTCATTATATTGATTCTTTTCCAGGCAGAACAATTACGATCAAAGGTAAAACATATTTGTACTTTGGCGGCACATCATATTTGGGCTTACAAACTGATTCAGCCTTCCAAAATATTTTTATAAAGAATATTAAAAAGTATGGTACAAATTACGGAGCTTCTAGAAAATCTAATATTCAGATTTCTGTTTTTGATTCTGCAGAAAGATATTTAGCCAGTCTAGCTGGAAGCGAGAACTGCATTACTGTATCTTCAGGATATTTAGCGGGTCAGTTAGTTGCTCAAACCTTAAATACAGATTCCCATGAATTTTTCTATGCTCCAGAAGTACATTCTGCCGTACATATCACTTCTAAAGTATTATTTGACAACTTTGATGATTTAAATATCGCTGTACGAACACATTTAAATGAACATACAAGTATTCCCATTATTTTTATGGATTCTATCAGTATTTCAAACCAAGGCTATCCAGATTTTGAAGCATTAAAACAGCTTCCCCTAGAAAGTATAATTCTTGTCGTTGATGATTCTCACGGTATTGGTATTGTTGGTGATAAGGGATGTGGCGCCTATAAAAAAGCAGAGCAACTTAAAACTAAAGAATTAATTGTTTGTTGCTCTCTAAATAAAAGTTTTGGAATACAAGTTGGAGCTATTTTCGGGACAAGAAATCGAATTGAAGAATTTAAAAAGACCGATTTTTTTGGTGGTGCAAGTCCCGCTTCCCCGGCAGCATTGGCAAGCCTAGTAGACGGGAAACTCATTTTTGAAAAAAAAAGAAGGATTTTAGTACAAAATATTCAACTTTTCTTAAAATCTTTAAAAAATCTGAATCAATTCAAGTATCTCGAAAATTATCCTGTATTCTACTTTTCAAATGATAAACTTGTGAATTATCTAGAAGAAAACAACATATTAATTACTAATTTCAAGTACCCAGATGATGATTCTCCAATACTAAGTAGAATTGTACTTTCAGCTTCTCACACAAAAGAAGATATTGGGTTTTTAGTGGAAAAACTAAATGATTTATATAATACCGATTTGATTATAAAATGACCCGTTCGAACTCGTTCATTTTTCGTTCTACTTTCTTGTTCATGATTTCCGTAGCTTAGGCTATGCAAATTAATCACAGCGGCATAGAACTAAAAAGCAACTTTGTTTTCTATGACTTATTTTATAATCAAATTAGTATAATATCTATCAAAAATTAAAAAATTCGTAATTATTTGGCTTTAATATTGTTAATTTATTAAAAAATTCGTAACTTTTAGTGTTTAATTTTTAACACTAAAACCTATCGACAATGAAAAAAATACTCGGATTGGTTTTTTTGATGTTAATTCTTATCTCTTCCACTGAATTCACATCTTCAAAGCTGCAGACTAATGCAGATTCCTTAGAGGGAACCTGGGAACTTGTTAATCGTTTTAAACAATGTAACGGATACCATTTTAAACATGAATGGATACCGACAAATAAAAATGTATAGTAAAGGTAAAGTAATGTGGACTCGCCATTCGCCCAATGACCCTACAGAATGGTTTGGCTATGGTTCATATAAAAAAACGACTAATGTACTTGAAGAAAAACTTGAATATGGCTCAGAAACCATGATGAAAATTCTAGATACAGTCAAAATGTTCAAATTTGAGCTACAACTTGAAGAGAACAACTTCAGTCAAATTTCACTTGATGAAAATGGCAATAGAACATTGTCTGAAAACTATATCTGAAAACTATAAGCGTATTGATTGACTAATTTATCGCTATACTTAAAAAGCCCACTCTTATATAAGAGTGGGCTTTTTAAGTATACGGGGCTCTAAAAACATCTTATTTTCGGAAAATCAAACTACTTCCTCAGCACTCTCTACAGTTGCTAAATAACGTTCCGCATCTAAAGCTGCCATACAACCTGTACCTGCAGCAGTGACCGCTTGTCTGTATTCTTTATCTTGGGCATCACCACTTGCAAATACACCTGGTAAATTAGTTTTAGTAGATTTTCCTTTAGTAATCAAATACCCCGTTTTGTCCATATCTAACTGACCTTTGAATATATCAGTATTGGGCTTATGGCCAATAGCAATAAACAAACCAGTAATAGCAATATCCTCTTTTTCCCCTGTTTGGTTATTCACCATTCGAAGTCCTTCAACAACTTGGTTTCCTAAAACCTCATCAACTTCAGTATTATAATGAACTTCAATATTTTTAAGACTATTTACCCTATGTTGCATTGCTTTTGAAGCCCTCATATGATCTTTACGTACCAACATGGTCACTTTATTACAAATATTGGCTAAATACGATGCTTCTTCAGCAGCGGTATCACCAGCACCTACAATAGCTACATCTTGACCTTTATAAAAGAAACCATCACAAACTGCACAAGCAGAAACTCCACCACCCCTCAACTTTTGTTCACTAGGTATACCTAAATATTTTGCAGTAGCACCAGTAGAAATAATTACGGTTTCAGCTTCAATTACCTTAGAATCATCAATGGTAACTTTGTGAATACCGCCCATTTCTTTACTAAATTCAACCGCAGTAGCCATACCAATTCTAACCTCAGTACCAAAGCGCTCAGCCTGTTGTTGTAATTGAACCATCATTGTAGGTCCGTCAATACCTTCTGGATAACCAGGAAAATTATCAACTTCAGTAGTAGTGGTCAATTGCCCACCTGGTTCCATACCTGTATACATAACAGGTTTAAGGTCTGCTCTAGCTGCATATATAGCGGCAGTATAACCAGCAGGGCCAGAACCTATAATCAATGTTTTTAATCTTTCAACAGTATCGGACATAATCAGATTTTATATAAATTTTATAAAACAAAAGTAGGTTTTTTGACCAAAACCTTACAGTTAAGTTATTAAAAATTTTCTTAGATAAATACCACGCATTCACTTGAAAAAACATAGTAATCGACTTCTTTAACAGCTTAGGATTTGTTCCTATTTTCGAATAAAGTTCTATTTATTATATTTACATCTAATTTTTCACTGAATAAAATGAAATTATTCTATGTTAAATTGAAATTAAGAACATTAATAGCACCCCAAGTCTATTGAACGTCTTGATATATTACGAGAGTAAATATTTAGGAAAAAACTTTTACTATGAGAATGAAAAAATTGAGAAGTATACTCATTGATGATTCATCATTACAGAGAATCGCAATATCTAAAATGATACAAAATCACCTAAATCTTGATTTGGTGGCAGAGTTTAAAAATGGTATCGAAGCACAAAGAGAAATCGAAGGTCTTGAAGTTGATTTGATATTTCTTGATATTGAAATGCCTATCGTAAATGGTTTTGAATTCATTGAAGCCCTTCAAAATAAACCGCAAATCATATTAATTACTGGCAAGCCAGATTATGCCTTAAAGGCTTTTGACTATGATGTTACTGATTATCTTTTGAAACCAATTACAAAAGAGCGTTTTAATGTTTCTATAAAAAAAGCGCTAGCCAATGATTTCGAAAATAATGGTAATGATAACGAAGGAGAGCACATTTATGTGAGCAGTAACCTTAAAAAAGTAAAAGTCTTGATAAACGATATCAATTGGGTAGAGGGTTTAGGAGACTATATTAAAATAGTAACCCAAGACAGCAATGTATTGGTACTTTCGACAATGAAGTCGTTTATAACCAAATTACCTCAAGATAAGTTTCTTAGGGTTCATAAATCATATATTGTAAATCTTGGAAAAGTTGAAAATTTCAGCAGTGTTCTTGTTGAAATTGCAGGTGAACAAATACCATTAAGTCGCTATAAAAAGACGGAATTGGAAGAGGCTTTACTTAAAAGTGAAAACTAAACAATTTAATGGCCAAATTAAAAGTTCTTGTACTGCTTTAAAGCTTCAACAACTGTTTCTACCGGTAGCTTACAAGAGCTATCTTGGCAAACAAAAATATAAGTATTATCCTCAAAATATCGGTCTTTAAACAACACGTCATTACTTTCCTTTTCACTCCCGACAACTAAAGTATTGGGTAAGTGTTTACTTTGAAGTTCTTGAGTCATTTTTTTTGCATTATTACCTACAACAGCAATTTCATAATATGGCTGTGTTACATTTAGCAGTAACATATTCCAGTTAGCATAACTATATGCATATTCTTGAACTTGCGGCAATAATGTAGTAAGCATGGTTTTAGAGGTGTTCAATTGTTTACGATTATAATTTATATGGCCTAATTGAAAAAGGTTATGCGCCATTACAGAATTAGGTGAAGGTATATCGCCATCATTCGT
The DNA here is from genome assembly GCA_003232155.1 of Maribacter sp. Taxonomy (GTDB): domain Bacteria; phylum Bacteroidota; class Bacteroidia; order Flavobacteriales; family Flavobacteriaceae; genus Maribacter_C. The sequence goes on along the minus strand of QILY01000294.1, from coordinate 1,425 downwards.
TTTTATAATTTTAGAGATCAGCGCTTCATCAATATTAAATGTATACATACCTGTAGATTCATCATGAAATTCTGTTTGCACAGTAGTTGTTAGCTCTTCTGAAAATTCTAAATATTTAGAATCTAATGTTGCACTATATAACTTTAAGGATGCATTTATTAAAAATGCATAGTCTTCTAAAAATCCTTCGGTACGTTTACTATCTTTTTTGTAGGTGTGTATTAGCTTACCGTTAGTGTAACTCTTAGATTGTATAAAATTAAAAATGGTGATAGCCTTATCTAACAAGGCTTCATCACCAAAAGCGGCATAAGCTTCAACAAAGCCATTGATCAATAGTGCATTCCATGAGGTTATTATCTTATCATCAATATTTGGTCTAATTCTTTTTGCCCTAGCTTTTAAAAGTTTTGTATCCCATTCGCTTTCCATTTCATTAAAATCACTTGAAAAGATCTCATGTGTTTTCAAAAATTCATCTTCAGCTACACTCTTATAGAGAATATATGTATCATTTTCCCAACTATTTGCAGGAGTAATATTAAAATATGCTTTAAACAAATTTGCACCATCACCTAAAATGGATTGTATTTCCTCATCTTTCCATACATAAAACTTACCTTCTTCGCCATCGCTATCAGCATCTAAAGCAGCATAATAGCCGCCATCTTTATGTTTCATTTCCCGGTCTAAAAAAGCTACTGTTTCAAAAACCAAATCTTTGTATATAGGCTCTTTAAAAACCTTATACGCTTTTGAATACAGGGCTATCAATTGCGCATTATCATATAGCATCTTTTCAAAATGTGGTACTTTCCATTTTGGGTCAGTACTATACCTAAAAAAACCACCCCCTATATGGTCATAAATACCACCATTTATTATTTTATCAAGCGTATTTTTAACATGATCTAGAGCAGATTTATCTTTTTGAAGCACTGCATAATCCAAAAGAAAATAGAGTGAGTTAGGTGTGATAAATTTTTCACGCCCTTGATTTCCTCCCAAGTCTAAATCCCAATTGGTTTTCCATTTTTCAACTCCAGACACCAATACTTCATTAGTCAACCTTTCAAAATCTGAAGAAGGTTCCATTACATTTGTATCAATAATGCCATCTGCAAGCATATTAGCATATTCACCAGCCTTAACAGGATCTTCAGTATACATAGAGTTGACATTGGACAGCACTTCTTGCCATTGTTTTTTTGGAAGATAAGTACCTGTATATAAGGGTTTTCCGTTGGGTAAGGCAATAACATTTAAAGGCCAACCACCTTTACCTTGTAGCTGAGCAGCAATTTGGTACACTTGGTCTATATCTGGGCGTTCTTCACGATCGACCTTTATATTAATAAAATTTTCATTCATCAATTTAGCAACTTCTGTATCTTCAAAAGTTTCTTTTTCCATAACATGACACCA
>QILY01000235.1 GCA_003232155.1 Maribacter sp. | reverse complement strand
AATAACTAAGCGTTCGTGTGGTCGGTACGACCCAACATGAACGCGGTGTTGAACTACACCGGGTCTGTGGCCACGATGTTCCCTATGGGGATTGGTATGGATTTGATGGGTGATCTTGAGCAGTAGTTTGTCTATTTTCTTTCCAGTTGCTGTGGTCTTCTATTTCATTTGGACACTTTCATTATACTACGATCGCGATTTCTTGTTGTTGCTTTGCTATTTTTATCAAATACCTCCGATTTGGGCAATAGCTGTCCCTTACAGCTATCGAGCTATTTTGATTTAGGGTTTCTTATGTTGTTGGGTTACTCGCTTTTGCCAATGAGCTGGCGGTCCTCTGCTATCAAACATAAAGACCGTTATCAATTTGCCTTCTTTACACCTAGGGCAGCTTCGGTGTAAAAAAAGCGCTTCCCTTCAGAAAGAGAGGGGTGGCTTAAAAACATAAAGCCTCGATTTGAAAAAATCGAGGCTTTATATATTTTAGGTATAAAACATCACTTCTTCACAGCAGGGACATTTAATTTCTTACTCATTTCCATTGAAATGGCAGAACGATCAAACTTAAGCTTCCCGGCCATTGTTTCTATAACACATGAATTGTCATTATTACCTAACTCCATGATTTTACCATGAAGTCCACTTTTAGTAATAATGCGGTCTCCTTTTTTTAATTCTGTCGCAAATTTTTTCTCATCCTTTTGACGTTTCATTTGTGGGCGTATCATAAAAAAATATGCTACCACAAAAATCAAAATCATCGGAAGAAAGCTCTGTATATCGCCCATTGGGTATGTTTAAGATTATAAATTACTTGGCAGTTGGCCCAAGTGGCGCAGCTCCTTTAGGGTTTACAAATGCTTTAATTCGTAAAATTTCCTGACCTTTTTCAGTATTGGCCTTAACCGTAATAGTCTTTGTTACTTGATTTTGACCTGCACCATTGAATTTCACTACCATTTCACCAGTATCACCAGGTGCAACAGGTGTATTCTTAGGATATTGCGGTACAGTACAACCACAGGTACTTGTAGCATCAGTTATAATTAATGGACCGGTACCTGTATTGGTAAATTTAAAAACGGTTTCTTGAGGCGTACCTTGCTCTATAGTTCCGAAATCATGTTCTGCTTTATCAAAACTCATTATGGGCACTAATTTAGCAGCCTCATCTCTTTCAGCAGCTACAGCCACATTATCAGTTTTAATTTTGCTTGATGCTTTTTCTTTACATGACATAAGTGCTAAAACACAAACAGCACTTAAAGTTAAAATTGTTTTTTTCATTTTTATTGAAGTTTATTTTAATGTAAAATTAGAAAATATTTTTATAATAGCCCTCTACCTATTTTGTTAAGTTTACCTTCTGCTCTGTATTCTTTGACAAGCTTATCGAGAATTCCGTTGATAAATATGCTACTTTTTGGGGTAGAATATTCTTTTGCAATTTCTAAAAACTCATTTATGGTCACTTTCTCTGGTATGGATGAAAAATTCAATAATTCGCATATCGCCATTTTCAAAAGAATATAATCCATATTGGCGATACGGTCTTTATCCCAATTAGGCGTTTTACCTTCAATCTCTTTTTCTAACTCACTATTTTTCAACAACGTTTTAGTAAGTAGTTTTATTGCAAAAACCATATCTTCATCATCTTTCAACAATCTTGGTAAAAAGAAAGAAGCATTCTGATCTTCTTTAATTTTCTTAAACTGCTTTAAAATATAGGTGTTCACAATAGGAATATCGTCTACCCAAGTCAATTTATCATCCTCAAAATAATCATAGATTTTTTCATTGGGCGCAATTATCTCCTTGAACAAGGTCTGAATAAGAGCCTTATCCTCTTCATAAGTACTGGTAGGCACAAGCATATAAGAAGTATATGCATCGCTCTCAACAATCTCTTTATATATGAGTTTTACATATTCTTCATTGAGGTACCAATTGTTCAATTTTCTTTGGTTCAACTCCTCCTTCAACAAATTATTTTTGGCTATTTGAACTAATAACTTGTTGTTTATAAACTTTTCTTTGTTCGGGTAATCGTCTGAAGCGTTGATCAAGTACTTTTTTGTAGAAAGTGCAACTTGTTCCGAAGCATGTTTGTGTACCTCTATCAAAAGGCTCAACATCAATAGATAGAGCGTATACATATTGTCTATACTATCTCTTAAAAACTTCTCTTGCTTTTCGAGTGAATCATCTTTAGATTGAATCAGGGCATAGATACATTGCATCACTTTTACTCTGATATGCCTTCTTGTTAACATGTTAAAGAACTATTAGATAGAATTGGCTTGATTTTCACGGGGCAAAAGTACTAATCTATTTTCATATTTCGGTATTTTTTACAATCATAACTCTGCTATGGTTATAAAAATTCAATCATAAATTCTTAAACAGGCTCTAAGGGTGTTATCTTATGTTTTTTATAACATATCGTTATAGACAAACCTCTATCTTTGAAAAATTAAACCATACCATTTATAGTCCGCCTGACGAATGAAGGAACTAAAACACCTCAACAAATACTTCAAAAAATACTTTTCAAAACTACTTGTTGGCGTTTTCATAACCATAATTGCACGTGTTTTTCAATTGATCATGCCCTCTTATGTAAATAAATCTATTACTATAGTAGAACAATACATGGGTGGAAATATCACTGAAATTACGGCCAAACAGACCCTCTTAACATTTATTCTCATTATTGTAGGTGCTGCTTTATTATCAGGATTTTTCACTTTTTTGATGCGGCAGACCATTATCAATGTATCACGGTTTGTTGAATATGATGTAAAGAATGAAATTTTTGATCATTATCAATTATTGAGCCTTAATTTTTATAAGAAAAATCGAACTGGGGATTTAATGAATCGTATAAGTGAAGATGTTAACCAAATACGTTTATATGCAGGCCCTGCAATAATGTATGGTATACAAACCTTAACCTTGTTCGTATGTTTAATTCCTTTAATGTTTATAAAGGCGCCTACATTGGCAGCATATACATTATTGCCCTTGCCCATACTTTCGGTACTGATATATAACATTAGTAAAATCATTCATAAAAGAAGTACCGCAGTGCAAGAGTATTTATCTAGTCTATCAACATTTACACAAGAGGTTTTTTCTGGTGTTTCAGTTATTAAAGCTTATGCTTTAGAACCAAAAACTAATAACGAACTTAAAACACTTGCTATTGAAGGAAAGGATAAAAGTATGAATCTTGCCAAAGTAAATGCTTGGTTTTTTCCTTTGATGATTCTTTTGATAGGCATCAGTAACATATTTGTCATATACATTGGTGGCAAGCAATATATTAACGGTGAAATTAGTGTTGGTCTGATTGCAGAATTTATATTATATGTAAATATGCTCACATGGCCTGTTGCTATTGTAGGTTTTTTGACTTCTTTGATACAACGTGCCGAAGCATCACAAAAAAGAATAAATGCCTTTCTAAAAGAACAACCTGAAATGCATAATGAAGTAGCTGAGGCCACACCTATAAAAGGCAAAATTGAATTTAAAAATGTCTCTTTTACTTATGAAGATACTGAAATTACAGCGCTAAAAAATATCTCATTTACTATTAACAAAGGAGAAACGGTGGCTATTCTTGGTAAAACAGGCTCAGGAAAGTCTACAATTTTAGATTTGATAGCTCGTTTGTATGATGTAACATCAGGAGAAATATTGATTGATGATGTACCGATAAAAAAACTCAATCTTACCAGTTTACGTGAAGCTATAGGCGCAGTACCCCAAGATGCGTTTCTTTTTTCCGACTCCATCGAAAAAAATATAAAGTTCGGTAAACACAATGCTACTGAAGAAGAGGTTGTACAAGTAGCTAAAAATGCAGTAGTACATAACAATATCATGAGCTTTTCACAACAATATGATACTGTATTGGGCGAAAGGGGCATTACCCTAAGTGGCGGTCAAAAACAGCGTATATCAATAGCTCGGGCACTATTGAAAGACCCAAAAATATACTCATTTGACGACTGCCTTTCAGCTGTAGATACAGAGACCGAAGAAGAAATCCTGAACAACCTTAAGAAAGCGTCGCAAAACAGAACAACCCTTATTGTAAGCCATAGAGTGTCTTCTGCAAAGAACGCAAACAAAATTTTAGTATTGGAAAATGGTCAATTATTGCAGGAGGGTACCCATAATCAGTTGAACGCCATAGATGGGTATTTTAAAGAATTATATAAGAACCAACTGTTAGAGAAAGAAAACTAAAAAATTGTTGCTGAATTAGCATTTTTTTTACACTTTTGATAGAATATAAATCAAAAAATAACTAGACACCATATAAAGATGAGCGAAAGAGATGCAATGGGCCAAGAAGAAATCCACTCAAAAGTATTACGAGCAGGAAGAAGAACATACTTTTTTGATGTAAGAAGTACAAAGGCAGGTGATTATTACCTTACAATCACCGAAAGCAAGAAATTTACCCATGATGATGGTTCGTTCCATTATAAAAAACATAAAATTTATCTTTATAAAGAAGATTTTACGGCCTTTAGGGAAAATGTAGAAGAAATGATGGATTTCATCATCAATGAAAAAGGTTCTGAAGTAATTTCTGAAAGACACCAGAAAGATTTTAAAAAGGAAGAGGATGAAACAGCAGTAGAAAATACCGAGACACCTACAACAGAAAGTTTTACCGATGTTGATTTTGATGATATTTAATCTCTTTATTTTATTGATATAATGAACTCGTCTTGAGTTTTTGTTTCCTGCTTGCCGGCCAGGCAGGTTTTGCCATTTTTAAATCCCATAGCTATGGATATACAATTAAAAAATGACTTCATTACGGCACAAAAGCCATAATTTCTGCCCCTCTGGTTTACCTGCCGTAGGCATGGCAGGCGGGCTCGGTGCCAAACAAAAACTCAAGACGAGTTCAATACAACGGCTCTTTAGTAACTAAAGAGCCGTTTTTATTTATAACCTGAGTTCGATTAATAGTGATTTCTCAGAAGCCGTGTAAATAGTAAGATTTGGAGGATAAAAACGTAGCACTAATACCAATTTGATTATAAAATGGGTCACAGAAAACGAAGTTGCTTTTTT
>QILY01000281.1 GCA_003232155.1 Maribacter sp. | reverse complement strand
CGTAAAGTTGCCATGCCTTCTTGAAAAGAAGCGGATTCTTTTATTTTTTGAACCAATTTCATAGGAATGACCCTTTCTGTTTCATAATGCCTCGCAAATAACTCTAAAGCATCTTTTTCATAACACCAATTCTCCATTATTTGACTGGGTAGTTCTACAAAATCCCAATAAACTGATGTTCCTGAAAGGCTTGGGTAAGTAGTATTGGCCAGCATACCATGTAACCCGTGCCCGAATTCATGAAATAGGGTAGTTACTTCATTAAATGTCAATAAGGATGGTTTTGTTAGTAGATGGTGTAAAGTTGCAAACGTTTGAAATATGCGGACGTACATTTTCTCCGTTTCTTTTGTATTGTGATTTGAAGGATGTCATCCAAGCACCGCCTCGTTTTCCAGCTCTAGGGTGAAAATCAGCATAAAAGATTGATATAAAATTCTTTTCGGTATCGTAAACACGATAGGTTTTTACTTCTTCGTGATATTTATCGATATCTGAAACTTCTTCAAACTGCAATCCGAATAGTTTTTCCGCTACTTCAAATACGCCATTGATGACATTCTCCAATTTGAAATAGGGTTTCAATTGTTCATCATCTAAACTGAACAGTTTTTGTTTTAGCTTTTCAGAATAGTAGCTACTGTCCCATTTTTCCAATTGGTCAATTCCATCCAATTCTTTGGCGAAATCTTCCAACTGTTTGAATTCGCGTTTTGCCGCTGGTTTTGCCTTTTCTAAAAGTTCGTTCAAAAACGAATGAACTTTTTCAGGAGTTTCAGCCATACGTTCCTCCAATACAAAATGCGCATGGGTTTGATACCCTAAAAGATTTGCTCTTTCATAACGTAATTTTGCAATTTTTAAAACGTTTTCTTGATTGTCTAGTTCATCTCCTTTAAACGCTTTGCTGCCAAAAGCTAATGAAAGTTCTTTACGTAGCTCTCTATTTTTAGCATATTTCATATAGGGTATATAGCTGGGGTAATCCAAAGTGAGCATCCAACCTTCTTCTTTGCCTTTTGATTTTGCCAACTGTGCGGCGGCTTCTTTGGCGCCATCTGGTAAACCATCTAAATAAGCTTCGTTGGTAATGTGTTTTTGATATTTATTGGTCTCGGCCAAAATGTTTTCTCCGAATTTTAATTTTAGTTTTGAAGATTCGGCATCTATTTCTCTAAGTCTTTTCTTTTTATCTTCAGATAGATTGGCCCCGTTTCTACTAAAGCTCTTGTAGCGTTTATCTAATAAAGTATTTTGTTCTACGGAAAGATCTAATCCATCTTTTTGCCCATAAACCATTTTCACCCTTTTAAATAACTCCTCATTCAGGGTAATATCGTTTCCGAATTCCGAAAGTAGTGGCGAAACTTCCTGAGCTATTTTTTGAATCTTCTCATTGGTTTCTGCGGAATTTAGATTGAAGAACACGCTTGAAATACGGTCTAGTTGCTGACCTGTAAACTCTAATGCTTCAATAGTATTCTCAAAAGTTGAAGCATCAGTATTTGAAGTGATGGAATTAATTTCTGCCCTCGCATCTTCTATTGCTTTCAAAAAGGCTGGTTTAAAATGCTCGTTTTTGATTTTTGAGAATGGGGCTGTATCGAATTTTGATAAAAGGGGATTCATGGTATAGTAGATGGTTTATGGTTGACAGTTGACAGAAATATTAATAGCCGTAAAATATGTGCCAGCAACAATCAACCGATAACTAATTATTTTTTATTTCTTGCCGTTCACTGATTTTGCCCCTTCGATAACTTTCTGCTTCAAGCCCTCTTTGTAAAGGATGATTTTATCGAGAACACATTTATCTGAAGCACCTATAATTTGTGCCGCTAAGATACCAGCATTTTTAGCCCCGTTTAAGGCAACGGTCGCAACAGGAACGCCACTGGGCATTTGAAGAATAGATAATATAGAATCCCATCCATCAATTGAATTACTGCTTTTTACTGGAACACCAATAACCGGCAAGGGTGACATTGATGCTACCATACCGGGTAAATGGGCGGCTCCTCCTGCTCCCGCAATAATTACTGAATAACCATTGGTGTGGGCATTTTTGCTAAAATCGAACAGTTTTTCTGGAGTGCGATGAGCAGAAACAATATCCACATCTACCTCAATATCAAATCCTTTTAATATATCTATGGCTTCCTGCATTACAGGTAGGTCGCTAGTGCTTCCCATGACTACGGCTACTTTGCTCATTATAATTTCTTTAAATTTTCTTTGATCCAGTCTTTAATTTCTTCAAATTCAAGTTCTCCTTTCGAAGCAGAAATGACGAAATTATAAATATCATTTTCATTTGCTTGTAGCTCCTCACCACCTTCATTTAATAACATAGACATAAAAGCATATGCCATTCGTTTATTACCATCAATAAAGGGATGGTTGATGATAATGCTTTGAAAAACAGCAGCAGCTTTATCCGAGGCTTCAGGATATAAATCGACACCATCAAAAGTTTGAAATGGCCTGTTTATAGCGGAGAATAATAATTTTTCGTCTCGAATACCAGAAGTTCCACCAGAACTTTCCCCGATTATATGATTTAGTTTTTCTGAAAGGCTTTTTGAAATCATTGGGCCAATCTTTTGAAAAGATTTTTTTCTTTTACTAATAGATTTTTCACAAATTTAATTCGCCTATCTTCTTTTGAAGCCAACTCCTCAATGAACATAAATGTTTCATCCAAATTTTCTTCAGGTAGTGCGTCGATAATTTTTTTTAAGGCCTTTTTCTTTTCTATGACCGTCATAACATGCTAAGTTTAGACAAATTTACAAAAACCTACTTTGAGATAACTTTAATAGTTTCCTTTACTTTTTGCGCAATCCTTCGCGCTTCACTAATATCTTCATTCACAATGGTCACATGCCCCATCTTACGAAACGGGCGGGTTTGTTTTTTTCCATAGATATGTGGAGTAACGCCATCCATCATCATAATTTCCTCCATGTTTTCATATATTACATCTCCTATATGCCCTTCGGCTCCTACTAAGTTTACCATAATACCGGCTACTTTACTAGCAGTATTTCCTAAAGGTAAATCTAAAATGGCACGTATATGTTGTTCAAATTGATTGGTATAACTGGCCTCAATACTGTAATGCCCGCTATTGTGAGGTCTTGGTGCTACTTCATTTACTAAAATTTCATCATCTTGTGTCTGAAACATTTCTACTGCCAAAATACCTATATGTCCAATTTTTTTGGAAACTTTCAATGCAATTTTTTTGGCTTTTTCAGCAACTTGAGCATCAATCCTAGCTGGGCAGATGACATATTCTACCTGATTGGCTTCTGGGTGAAATTCCATTTCAACAACAGGGTAAGTTACTACCTCACCACTCGGATTTCGAACTACAATTACCGCCAGTTCATTTTTAAACGGAATCATTTTTTCAGCAATACATTCCCCAGAAGGTAATCCCTTTAAATCATTCATAGAACGAACCACTTTTACACCTTGTCCGTCATAACCAAACCGAGCAGCTTTCCAAACGAACGGAAATTCAAGTCCGCCATTTTCTATACTGTCTTTAATCTCACTTGCGTAAGCAAAACGAGAGAAATCGGCTGTAGGGATACCGTTATCAATATAAAATAATTTTTGCGTCGCTTTATTCTGTATGATACGCAGAGCTTTGGTCGGAGGGAAAACTTTTAGGTCTTCTTTCTCTAATTTTTCTAAAGCATCAAGATTCACGTTTTCGATTTCGATAGTGAGAACGTCTACTTTTTTTCCGAAGTTATATACGTCATCAAAATCCATCAAACTTCCTATAACAAATTCGTCGCAGGCTATTTTACAAGGAGCTTCATTTGAAGCTTCTAAAACTTTAGTATGAATATCAAACTTTCGGGTTTCGTAAAGTAGCATTTTACCCAATTGGCCACCGCCCAATATTCCTAGTTTAAAGTCTGAAGAAAAGTAGTTTTTTGAATTTTTGTCTGGCATGTTCTGCTGCTGATTCTTCTTGAGTTACAAAAATACACCGAATTATGAAAACCAGCAGTATGTCTTATAAAAAGAGAAATCAAAACGCTATATTTGCGGTTCGATAAAAAATGCCCGTGATAAAGCTCCACGATAAATATTTTAAGCCCTTTTTAAGCCATGCAGAAATACAAACGGCTATTGCCGCTATGGCTCAGAAAATAGCGGCTGATTATAAAGACGAAACCCCTATTTTTATTGGTGTTTTGAACGGTTCTTTCATGTTTGTGGCCGACTTTTTGAAACAATACCAACACCCTTGTGAAGTGTCATTCGTAAAATTGAGCTCTTATCAAGGTCTGACATCCACAGGTATTGTAGAAACTTTGTTGGATTTGCCAGAAAATATCGAAGGACGAAGTGTTATTATTCTTGAAGACATTATTGATACGGGCCGAACATTAAAAGAGCTGGTACACTTATTTACAAATACCAATGTAAAGGAATTTAAAATTGCTACTCTGTTTTATAAAGCTGAGATATATAATGGAGAATATCGTATAGATTATGTGGGTATTGAGATACCGAATAAATTTATTGTTGGTTACGGCCTGGATTATAACGAACTCGGAAGAAACCTAAAAGAAGTATACCAATTAAGCCAAAAACATATGATCAATCTTGTGATATTCGGAAAACCAGGTGCAGGAAAAGGTACCCAGGCCGAATTCTTAAAAGATAAATACAATTTAAAACATATTTCTACAGGAGATGTTTTTCGTTATAATATCAAGAACAATACTGAATTAGGTGCTTTGGCCAAATCATATATGGATAAGGGAGATTTGGTGCCCGATGAGGTAACTATAAAAATGTTGCAGGATGAAGTGGAAAAGAACCCAGATGCCAGCGGTTTTATTTTTGACGGATTTCCGAGGACTACGGCACAAGCTGAGGCCTTAGATGCTTTTTTAGCAACTAAAAGTATAAAGATCAATGCAACTATAGCTCTAGAGGCCAATGATGAGGTTTTGATTCAACGTCTTTTAGAACGTGGTAAACTAAATGGGCGTACTGATGATCAAGATGAAAACAAAATCAGAAACCGCTTTGATGAGTATAATCTAAAAACGGCACCTTTAAAGGACTTTTATGAAGGACAAGGGAAATTTCATAGTGTAAACGGTATTGGTGCTATTGATGAGATTACCCAGCGTTTGGCTAAGGTTATCGAAGAATTGTAGATTAGAACAATAAATTTCTGATTATTGTAAATGGATTTTAATTTTCAACCTGTTCTAGAAAGTGATTTGATTATTTTAAGGGCACCTCTAAAAACTCATTCGCATTTCAGAGCTTTTCTTAGACGAATAAAATTTATGAAGTACTATCGAGATACTACAAGAAAATTTTATAAAGTATAAGGGAAGCTCTGAGAACCTTTTGAGAGCAAGGATAATAAACAATCTGACTGCCTTATGTCTTATTCATTATCTTTGCTTTTTGAAAGAAATGAGCTTTTAGAGGTGCCCTTAAGGGCACTTGTTAAAGAGGGTTTTAATGATTTGTTCTTAGCTGCATCTGACCCATTGATATGGGAACAGCACCAAAACAAAAATCGATATACACTAAATGGGTTTGCTGAATTTTTTAATGAATTATTAAATTCAAAAGATGCATTGACCATTATAGATAAATGCCGAGCTTACTTAAATTGTTTTA
>QILY01000110.1 GCA_003232155.1 Maribacter sp. | reverse complement strand
TCTGGTCTTACCGAAGGTGAACATGCCATTCACATTCATGACAAAGCTGATTGTTCATCTGCCGACGGCAAATCTACAGGAGGGCACTGGAACCCAACAAGTACACCACACGGAAAATGGGGGGCAGCAGAAGGGTACCACAAAGGTGATATTGGTAATTTTATGGCTGATGCCGAAGGCAATGCAACTGTAACATTTTCAACTGATCAATGGTGTATTGGCTGTGATGACGAAACCAAAAATATTGTAGGTAAAGGTGTGATTGTTCATCAAGGTGTTGATGATTTTACTTCACAACCTAGTGGTGCTGCTGGTGCGCGAGTAAGTTGTGCTGGTATTATTCAATAATAATATACAGAAGAATATATTTAGTTAAAAAAAGCTGCTTTAAAAGCAGCTTTTTTATGTCTTACGACTAAAATTAAACCCAGGTTATGCATTAGAACTTCGTTATGAGGTTCTAATGCTAAAATATGTAATACTTTAATAACATCACGCTAGCATATTTTAAAATTGGGAGGACGGACATACTAAAAGAGATGTACTTATTCAACAAAAAACATAAAAAACATAAAAAACATAAGAAAATTCTTATATTTTAATTTACATAATAAAATATTATTTGCTATAAAGTCCTTTATTTTCCTTTATTTTGAAGTTCTAAATCCATCAATCAATGAACCCATCTGCAACTGGTTGGATTAATAAATTCGGGCAACTTGTGAATAGTAAAGCCCATGGCTATACTGATTTTAGTGAAGTATATACAGGGTTAAAAAAAACGGGTTTTGTATATGGCATCAATACCAAAGTTTCACGCTTCATTGAAACAGAGCATGCCTTGTCAGAAGATGAGAAGGCAAAGATCAACTTACTTACAGCACTTTATTACACCTATGTTACAGAAGTAAACAGTACTGATTTTGAAGTATTTCTAGATAAAATTTTTCAATTCTATAAAGATCTTGAAATCAATCCTATATCTTTTTTTGATAAAATACTTACAGGCAGTAAAACTTCTGCACAGCTTGAGAAACTTATAGGTTCTCGCATATATTTAGAAGACAACCTCATTAGTAAAACCTTCAATAGCATTATAACCAATTCGCTTTTGTTCATTGATGTTCTAGCCTTTAAACGTTATTTAGAGCAAGAACGTGATATTCGACTGCATGCTCAAGAACTGGAGTATATTGCAATCAATATTACCTATCACGCCTTAAATTCTAAAGAGAAGAACAAGAGTGATGAGAAATTAGCACAATTATTTGCTTCTTCACTAACCTTTATTGATGGTGAAACCCAAGATTTTGATGGCTCTTATAGAAATAAATTACTTCATAATTTTTCTACTTGGGAAAATAGATATTTTTTAGATATCGCCTGCCTTACCGTTTGGGATGATCAATCTCAAGAATACCGCGAGTCTGAATTCATATTTGGAATAGGAAAGGATTTAGGTTTTAATACCCAACAAATTAACCGATCATTAGAAGAGGTTACTTCATTTTTTGATAAAAATGCGGAGACTATACCCTTCTTAAAAGACAAAAATTTTGCCGTGCAATTTTATGATAGTATGTCAAAAGTTGTAAATAAACTTATTTTAAGAAACAGTAAACGCCTACAAAAAGAACTTTCGGAAAGCGCTGAATTGGTCTCGCTTTTATCTAAATCTACAGTAAAAGATTTAAGTGCCGAAGAAAAGAAAAAAGTGAAAAATCAATTAGTCGATATTTTTAAAAGCATCCCCTCTTTGGCAATTTTTATGTTGCCTGGCGGTGCTCTTTTGTTACCGATTTTTATTAAATTGATACCCCAATTATTACCTTCTTCCTTTGATGAAAACCGTATTGAAAAACCGACCGAAAAGTAGCTAAAAGGCAGTATAACAAAAATCTATCGTTGTATTTAAAATATTATAAATCAGATTTTTAAATACTTTTACTCTAACCATAACTTGAAATCCCTAACCCGCTCTCTACTTACGATGATCTCTTGCCCATTTTCATGATTTAATTTAATTTGAAGCCTTGAATTAGTGTATGAAATAATGTCTTTGATATGGTTTACGTTGACATAGAATTTTCGACTTACCCGAAAGAAGATTTTAGGTTCCAACTCCGTTTCCAAATTTTCTAAAGTGGTGTCCAACAAATAATTTCTACCTTCAGAAGTTGCCGCATAGGTACCTTTATTTTCACTGTAAAAACATTCTACCTCATCGGCATTTATAATTTTAAGGTGCTGCCCTACCCTAACCGTAAATCGTTTTTTATATTCTCGTTCTAATGGGTTAACCAATAATTTTTTGATGTCCTCAAAATCCAAAATTATTTTTTGTGGCTCAGGTTTTAAGGCTTTGTATTTTTTGACTGCAACTTCCAATTCTTCATCGTCAATTGGTTTTAATAAATAATCAATGCTATTCAATTTGAACGCTTGTAATGCATATTCATCATATGCCGTTGTAAAAATAATTGCGCTTCGAACCTCAACCTCATCAAAAATTTCGAATGAGAGTCCGTCAGAAAGTTGAATATCTAAAAATATTAAATCTGGATGTTCATTATTTTGAAACCAATTAATAGATTCTTCTACAGAATGTAACATGGTTGAAACCTCAACATTAAATTCTTGCAACATTCTATTTAATCTTCTTGCTGCTGGTTTTTCGTCTTCTATAATTATTACATTCATGCGTTGACTTTTTGTTATACTATAGTGAACTCGTTTAAACTATTTTTTGAAATCAGATTCTCTTTAATTCCCTTCCTTTAAAAATTTATTTAATTGTTTGGTTTCCCAATCTTTTAAAGATTTAGGTTTGATTTCTTTCCATGTGGCTGATTTAAATTTAAAAACATAGACCCCCTGTATAATTAAGCCTATAGCCCATATAATGGGAGTACCAATAGTATTCCATTCCAACCAATCATAAAACCCCTCATCTTGTATTCCTTTTTCTGTGAAAAAATCAAAGAGTATAAATTTCACCCAAAATAATAAAAGGCTAGCAATGATATATACTTTTAAGTGCTTATAGAACCGTTTTATTTGATTTACTCTTTTTTGGGCTTTGATATATTTTTCTGATTGATATTTGTTCACTCCCAATATTATATATTTTTTTCTTCGGATCTCTGATCTTGCTCCATATATACTCAAAACAAATAGCTTTTCGGTTTTTTGACTTGTTCTTTTTCCTTTTCTCTTCGTTAAAATATTCCCCCATAACTATTGCTATGCTTGAAAATTTATGCCTAAACAAAAGAAAAAAATACTGCCTCAAAATTCCCTAAAACCTATTTGTTTTGAGTATACTTTTGAATTTGACGCTCTTCCCATTTTCTTCCAAAGAAAAGCCCATTACCAAAAACATTTGTCGCATGAACAATCAATATGATGCCCCAAACTATTGGTGTGCCGAATACATCCCAATTAATGGTTTCAAAAAACTCAGGACTTCCAAAGACACGTTTACTCAATAGAACAAAAGTCATTTTATCTTGTAATAAGAACAAAGCAATATTCACTATTATATAAATCGCTAGGTGATTGTAAAACCCTTTAATCTGTGCAACTTTCTTCTTAGCGATATCCAATTTGGACAATTGTCGATTTTTCATAGCCTATTGCTTATTAAATTTTGCTGCTTCGCGTTTGTCTTTTTCTATATATTTTTGAATCTGGCGCTCTTCCCATTCTTTACTGAATATTGGATTATAAGAATACACTTTTAAAGCGTGAAAAAATATACCTATGCCCCAGAAAAGCCATACAGCAAAGGTTCCAAAATCAAAAAATGCCTGGCTAAGAGTTTCTCCATTTGCCATATTTCTAACAAGCTTAGTAATGGTAATAAAAGAATTCACCCCAACATATGCTGCTAAATGCCAATAAAAACCTTTTAGTTCCTCTAATCGTCTTTTGGCTCGTTTTAGTTTTTTTCTATCAGTCTCCATTAGTTCCATTTTTTTGGCTCCTCATCTTCCTGCATTAATTCTTTGATTTTTCTATCTTCCCAATCTTTACCAAATAAAGGGTTAAACCCGAAAGCTTTTACGGCATGAAAAACAAGCCCTATGCCCCACCCAAAAGCAGCCCACAAAAACCAAGGATGTCTCCATTCATCTATCCAGTAGTTTAATGCACCTAGCAGTGTAATAAATACCACATAGGATAGTAAACCTGAGTAAAACTTTTTAATACAATCTACCCGCTCTTTGGCTCTAAAATATTTATCTTCCCTGTTTGTATTTTCCATAGTTGAAAAAATTATAATTCAAATTGAGATAATATTCCTCTTAAAGATAATCGATTCTTTAAAATTCATTACTGTTCATAAGTTCCTTGATCTTACGCTCTTCCCAGTTTTTCCCTAAAATAGGGTTATACCCATAAGCATTGGCCCAATGCCCCACTAAACCTATACCCCAACCCATTGCCGGAAAAATAACCCAAGGAAAACTTGTTGTATTGTAGTTTAATAATGCTAACAATGGTATTACTATGCAATACGTTAATAGATTCGTGTAAAAAGATTTAATAGCCTCTACTTTTTCTTGTGCTTTTTTGTACTTGTATTCGTTTTGATTTTCCATGATCTTGTTTTTATATTAAGTTTATCTCAGTGTTTGTTATTAATTACACTTCAAATATCTCAAATAGACTTATAAATCTAAAAAGTATAGTACCGAACTGTTATTTTTTGAGGATGGATTGTTAAATGTATAGATGATCAGAGAGGCCACTTCTGTCAACTGTCAACAACTAAAAATCTTCCTTATCCATTAATTCTCGAAGTTTCTTTTCTTCCCAGTTCTTTCCTAAAATAGGATTATAACCAAAAGCTTCCATTCCATGGGAAAGCAACCCAAAGCCCCAACCTAGAATAGGGAATATAACCCATGGAAAACTAGTAGTATTGTAGTTTAATATAGCCAAACAGGGTATTACAATACAATAGGCAATAAGATTGCCATAAAAACCTTTAACGGCCTCAACCCTTTCTTTTGCTTTCTGGTACCTTTTGTCATCTAAATCTTGGGTCTCTACAACTGAGACTTGTTTGGTCAACATAGGTAGTTGCACGTAAAAATCAGTATTTGTTTTATTGATGGTCATTTTTCTAGAGGTCAAAAGACCGTAACGTTGTTGAATATTGGTAAGGCCTACACCACTACTCTTCTTGACCACTTTTTTTTGTTGCAAATTATTACTTACGGTAAGCATACCGCCTTCTTCATATACTTTAATGTGTAAAGGCTTATCTGGAGTAACCACATTATGTTTTACCGCATTCTCTAATAGCAATTGTAGTGATAATGGCACAATTTTAGCCTCGGGATCAATACTCTGTTCCGGAATATCAAAAACGATACTATCTTCAAACCGCATTTTCAGTAAGCGTATATACGTTCTGGCAAATTGCAGTTCTTCATCTACTGGAACCAAGTCTTTATTTTTCTGTTCTAAAACATAGCGATACACTTTAGAAAGTGAAGTTGTGAATTTTTGCGCTTGGTATGGGTCTTCCTCAATAAGACTGGTCAGCACATTTAAACTATTGAATAAAAAATGGGGGTCTAATTGATTTTTTAGGGCATCAAACTTGGCCGATGCCGTACCCGCAATTATTTTTTGTTCTTTAACCTTAGTTTCTTG
>QILY01000295.1 GCA_003232155.1 Maribacter sp. | reverse complement strand
CTAGGCAAGTTTGGTTCTGGTAATTTAAATAGAATGAGGTTTCCTTTTCCGGTCACTTCAACTTTTGCCTGTAATGATTCAGAAGCGTTCAAATTTGTTTTGCTTGTGGTGACCGAAAAATCAAAATCACCTACGGCACCACTAAAATCATCTGGTTTTCCTTCTAATGGTAATTCTTTCACAGTAATGGTGCGTCTACCTGCTGAAACAGTTGTATTGGTTTGTGAATATATTCGTCCACCAAAAAAGTCGCGTTTATTGCTAGGTACATCTACTGTAACATCTAGTGAAAGAGGCTCAATTTCAAGTTTTCCTGATTTCTGCGGATATAATACTACCCTTTTCAATACCACATAACGATATGCTTTACCCTTATACGTGCCATTTTGAGCATTAAGTCTTGAAACGGGAATGTCTTGGCTCCAAAAGTTGTTGTACTTAGGGTTATCTAGAGGTCTGTAGTTTGATACACTTATTGTTGGACTCACATACAATTTGTAGACTACGCTAACGGCTTCATTCAAATACGGATTGGTTTTTGAAACTTCAGCTACTAAATGTAGGCTTTCATCTGCTACATCATCAGCGGTCATTTGGTCGCTGGGCTTATCAACAGCAGCGGTCACTTCTATTTTTTTCGATAGGGATTTGTACGTTTTTCCGCTAATTACAATGGAGGCTTGTTTTATGGTAAATGTGCCGCGAGCGGTAGGCTTTAGCATATACGAATAGCTTTTTGAATAGCTGCGGACACCATTGATCCATGAATTACTTATCGATTGTGAAGGCCCCATGAGTACCTGAAATCCCTGAAAATTAGGAGGCGCAAAATCATCACCATCTTTGTTCATCACAAAATCTACCCGTAATCGCTCATTGATACCCAACTTTGACTTGCTTACACGTACCTCAAAAGTAACCGCATTCTTGTCTTGAGCTTTTAATATAAAAGCTGAAAACAGGAACGGAAGTATAAGGATGTATTTTCTAAACCTCATGGGTATTACCAATCTTTTTCATTTTTAATTTTAACGCCCTTTATTTTTTTGGCATCAATTTTCTCCTGTACTTTTTTCTCTTTTTGTTGCATGGCCTCTAAAAGGTTCTGCACTTGCTGTTTAGACAGTTGATTAGGTCTTGGCTGTTTCTTTTGCTCAGGTTTATCTCCTTTTTCAGGCTGCTTTTTTTGTTCTTCCTTTTTATCGCCATCACCTTCTTTTTCATCTTCTTTTTTGTCCTTGCCCTTATCGCCTTCGTCTTTCTTATCTTTATCTTTTTTGTCTTCTTTATCCTTGTTCTCGTCGTTTTTATCGTCTTTCTTTTGTTCGTCTTGCTTCTTTTTTAAGAGCTCTTTGGCCAAGGCTAGATTGTAACGTGTCTCCTCATCTTTAGGGTCATTTCGCAAGGCTTCTTTGTAAGCTTCAACAGCCTTTTCATATTCTTTGCGCTTCATGAAAACATTACCCATATTGTGAAATGCCCTATGTTTATCTGTTTTATTGGTTGCCGATTCACCTGCTTGTTTAAAGCGGCCAAAGGCTTCACCATATGTAGCCTGATTATAATAGGCATTACCTAAGTTATAGGATGCCGCTACATTTTCACCACTTTTGGCAATAGCTTTTCTATAATCAACTTCTGCACCAATAAAGTCATTAGATGAAAGTGCTTTGTTGGCATCCCAGGTAAGATTTTTTGATGTGTTTAATGCATCTGCCTTTTCCTTTACATTATCTTGGGCAAAAACAATGTAAGTTGTTAATAGTAACAAATATGTTAGTTTTACCTTTTTCATGATTAATCTGTTTTCTCATTAAACAAATTCAACTTTTTCAACCATTTGGTTTTTCTATCTAGAACAAAGATGTCTAAAAATAAGAATAATACCCCTGCGGCCAAAAACCACTGAAACTGGTCTTTGAATTCTGCAAATTGCTTGGCTTCAAATTCTTTTTTATCTATCTGGTTCAATTGTTCTTTAATGAACTCTACTGCTGCTTCAGTATTTGAGCCATCAATATATTCTCCATTCCCATCTTCTGCAATATCACGTAGAACGTCTTCATTAAGTTTGGTTATTACAACCTCACCTTGAGAATCCTTTTTTAAGCTTTCGACCACTCCTTTTCTTTTTATGGGTATGGGAGCTCCTTTGCTTTTACCTACGCCAATGGTAAATATTCGTATACCCTCTTCCGTTGCACTTTCAACCATATTTAAAGTTGCCCCTTCTGAATGATCTTCACCGTCAGAGATAATGAACAAAACTCTATTGGTTTGGTCTTCATCATCATAATAAGTGGTCGCCAATTCAATAGCTCGGTCAATTGCCGTACCCTGTGACGTTAACATATTGGTATTCATACTCTGCAAGAACATTTTTGCCGCACCGTAATCAGTGGTTATTGGTAATTGCGGAAATGCTTGGCCCGCATAGGCGATGATTCCTATGCGGTCACTTGCCAGTTGATTGATGATTTCAGAGACTAATCTTTTGGCTTTTTCCAAACGATTGGGTACAATATCTTCGGCCAACATACTCTTTGAAACATCTACTGCGAAAACAATGTCGACTCCCTCACGTTTTACTGTTTCTAATTTCGTGCCAATTTTAGGGTTGACCAAGCCGAGCGTTAAAAAGGCAAGTCCCAATATAAGGAACAAGAATTTTAAAGTAGATTTAAAATCTGATTTATCAGGCGTCAATTTTTTTAATAATGGCAGATGGGCGAATTTTTTCTGTGTTCTTTTCTTCCATATTTGAAGTAATATAAAAAAGACGGTCATCACCGGAATGATGAACAACAAATAGAAATACATTTTTTCGTCTAACTGAACCATAATTTATATAAAACTTCTAAATAAGCTATTTCTCAAAAGCCATTCCAATAATAATAACCCTAGAGCTAAAAGTACCCATGGGCGGAATTTTTCTTCGTATCGGGTATATTTGAACTCTTCTATTTCGGTTTTTTCTAATTTATTGATCTCATCATAAATGGCTTCCAGTTTTTCATTGTTGGTCGCTCTAAAATATTTTCCTCCGGTAAGCTTGGCAATATCTTTTAGCAACTCCTCATCAATTTCGACCTGACGCATACCATATCTGAAAGACCCATCGGCATTGTAGGCAATGGGCGATAGGGCATTGCCGTTTGTGCCCAATCCTATGGTATATGTTTTAATATCAAATTCAATGGCGAGATCAGCTGCGGTCTGCGGTTCAATAAAACCAGAATTATTGACCCCATCGGTAAGTAGGATGATAATTTTACTTACGGCCTTACTTTCTTTTAAACGGTTGACCGATGTGGCCAGCCCCATACCTATAGCGGTACCGTCATTCAACAGTCCATAAGAGATTTCTCTAAGCGCACTCAACACGATAGATTTGTCACTGGTAATAGGTGTTTTTGTATAGGCTTCACCGGCGTATGCCACAAGGCCAATACGATCATTGGGGCGTTTTTTGATAAAATCGGCAGCTACCTCTTTCAAAGCAGATAATCGGTTAGGTTTTAAATCTCGGGCCAACATACTTGAAGACACATCAATAGCCATTACAATATCAATACCTTCAGTAGTTTTGGTTCTGGTAGATACATCTTTGGTCTGCGGACGGGCCAGAGCTGTAATAACTGCTGCCAATGCCAATAACCTGAGTATAAACAATACCGGTTTTAATTTAGGTAGAATACCTTCTTTGGCAAAGCCCTGAATACTTGATATCTTGAGCGATGCTGATTGCTCTTTGCGTTTAAAAAAATACCATAGCACGGCCAGTGGAAGCAGTAATAGCAACCAAAAAAAATCTGGGTTCGCAAATTGTATATTCTCAAACATTATAATTCAGTTTTAACCTCTACCGTTGTTAAAATGCGGTTGGCGATTTCTTCTGCATAAGTATCTCCGTCTAACCAAGTGAGTACCACTTGTTGTTGAAAACCTGGCCCTCCAAAAAGTAAAATGCTATACTTCCCTCTTAACATTTCTTTGGATTCTCCCATCGGAAATTTTCCGCTACCATATACTTTTACCCCTTTTACCCCTGAGATCGAGGTGTACTCTTCTTGCTTTACAATTATATTTTTAACCCCTCTTTCTTCAAACCCTTTCAGAAAAGATTCTAGCGTTTTTTCAAAGTCTGGTTCTTCAGGTTTGGTATATGAGGTTGATAAGGTACTTGTTGTAAATGTATTGTCAGAATTTCTATAGGCGAAAACTTGTAGTTCTTTGATAGTAGCCTTCATTTCTGGGGTGAATTTTGATTCTTGCCGAACCAATACTTCAGGTGTCTCAAGAGTAATTGGGGGGAAGCCATATGAACTGGATACCCAATCGCCTTCCAAAAGAATTTTTGTCGGGTTTCTTGTTACGGTGTCCCAAGCGTATTTTGGCCCAAAATATACCAGTGCAAATACAATGGCACAAACGAAAGCACCTGCAGTTATACCACCCGCCAAGTACCATTTTTTACGCTCTTTTTTGCGTTCTAATTCTTCTTGGTATTCTGCCTGCTGCATCAATTCTTCTTCAGTAGGCTCGGGCAATGCATCATGGGTTTTTATTACAATATCTTCGATGGCCCTGCGATCTTGCTCGGCAACTGATGTTTCGGGCTTTGATTTGGCAAATTTCACCAAATCGGCCGTTTGTAAAATTCTTTTGAACTGTGAAATAGTTTCTTTATCCAATTCTAGTTCTCCGGCATCGCTCATCATTTCTAACTTATCGATCAATTGATCCGTAGTACTTTCTAGAGCAGATACATGTACATCTTCTTCTAGATACGAACGTACAATATCAGTAAGTTCAGAATAGTATTTTTTGTATTCGTCTTGAATAAGGTATCTCGAATTTTCTAGTTGCTTCAAGTCTAGTAAAGCTCTATCGTAAGGTAGTAACAAAGCTACTTTTTCTTCTTCGGACAGTGGTTTTTTTCGAAATACAAACCAGTATAGGAGTCCGCCTAAAATGGCTAAAAACAGAAGGCCGCCCAAGATAATCCTCCACAATTTAGAATTGCTTTTTTCGACTACCATTAAGGGTTTAATGTCGAACATTTTTTGGGCAATGGTATCAACGGGTATTGTGGCTACATTAATTCTGGAAGAATCGGTAAAAAAGCCTTTGCCATTAATTTC
>QILY01000130.1 GCA_003232155.1 Maribacter sp. | reverse complement strand
ACTTCAACACAGAAAACTCAATACTAGAATCTGTAAAAACCGTATGTTTTTGAGTTTTAAAGTCTGCCTCATCTGCTTTAAAAATATTCTCCACATAGGTTTGCGGATTTAAATCGATAAGCGGAAACCAAGTACTTTGAACTTGTACTTGTAGCTTATGCCCTTTTTTGATTGTATGGAAAACATCTTGCAGTTTTATGTTTACTGCGGTTTTTTGGTTGGGAACAAAAGGCTCTGGGGTTGTAAAACTGTTACGAAATCTACCTCTTAATACTTCACTACGCACCATTAAATGATAGTTGCTCATTTTTAAATGCCCTTGCATTTCTTCATTGGTCTCTACATCTGCTGGGTGCACATCTATCACTTTTACAATCCAATCTGATGCTGTGCCTGTTGTAGCTACATTTAACTTTGCTAGGATATCACCGGCCAATGTAAAATCTTCTTCCATGATTTCTGTTTCAAAAACTAAAACATCGGAACGGCGGGCTGCGAAACGCTGGTCATCAGTCATATATTTTCTAGGCGTGAAAACTGATTTTATATCTTCGGAATAGGGTACTGGTTTTTTTATATCGCTAATAAATTCGATGCCTGTATTCCCTTTTAATTCGGTAGTCAATTCTTGATTTTCAGATAAGAACATTTCCTGTTTTTCTACTCCTTTTGGTGGCCAGGCATCATATTGTTTCCATTCTTTTCTGCCAGAATCAAAAACATAGGCTTCTGGCAGTCCACTATTTTTATCACCTTCCCCTTTTAAGAAGTGATTAAAGAATTTAGTTTCTATATGTTCTTGAAAAAACTCGGAGATTCCATCACCAAAATAGTAATTCCCTACTACGGTACGCCCATCTCTTCGTGCCCACCTACCATGGTCCCAAGGTCCGAAAACCATGGTATTGTAATTATCTTTATTATACTTTTCAATATTCTTATAGGTCTCTAAAGGCCCGTATAAATCTTCCGCATCAAACCAACCGCCAACAATCATTGTTGCTACATGGGATTTTACATTTTTCAAGTGTTGTATTAATCCCCTACTCTGCCAAAGCTCATCATAATTAGGATGTTCTTTTAATTCATTCCAGAAAAAATCGTCTGTCATACCATCAACAGCCATTCTTGGAGTATCAGCTGTTTCATATTTAAAAAAGGAGTCCAAATTCTTTAAAGGACCTTTATCTAAAAAGAATTGATATTGGTCTTGCGTCTGTAAATCAGGTAAACTATACCAGGCCGTATCTATAGGTTGGTCACCATTAGGTCTTGGGGTTCCAAAAAGCGATGTCACCCTAAAATAACTTAATAAATAGGCTCCGTTATGGTGAAAATCATCAAAAAAGAAATCTCCGATACTCGCTTGTGGTGATGCCGCTTTTAAAGCTGGGTGCGCATCTACGGTAGCATACGTAGAATAGTACCCTGGGTATGATATACCCCAAATACCTACATTACCATTGTTATTCTCTACATTATTGACCAACCAGTCAATAGTATCATAGGTGTCCGAACTTTCATCTACATCCTTCTCAGACTCTTTAACAGGAATATAGGCGCGCATATTCTCATAATGCCCTTCGCTCAACCACCTACCGCGAACATCTTGGTACACTACAATATTCCCTTCTTGCATCATATGAATATTAGGGCTTATCTGTGTTTTGAACTTTCCTTCACCATAGGGTCTAGAACTATAAGGAGTACGCTGTATGATAATGGGATATTTCTTTGAAGTATCTTTAGGCGAATAAATGGTAGTGTGCAGCGTTGCACCATCGCGCATTTTAATATCTATTTCTTTTTTAGTATAATTATCGGCCACATACGTATCCGAAACTTCGGCTTCTGATTTGGTTTTCGTGGTTTTGTTGCAAGAGATTGCAATAAGTATTATAAAAAGGCTTAAAATTGGGAAGAATCTAAAAAGTTTGAACATAGCTAGAATTAGTTAGACTCTAAAGCTACTAAAGATTAGTAAGTCTTGAAAATAAAAGAGAGACTTAAAAAGTACTTTTAACGTCTTTGCGAGGCACGAAGCAATCTGTAACTTTCTAGCAGTCAACAAACAGATTACTTCGCTTTGCTCGTAATGACGTTTTAGTTTAACTTTTTAGATAGTTTCTTTATAATCAATAGATTTGACTTAGCCCGCATTATTCACGGGTTTTCGTTATGAAAAGTCAAAATACCAACCTGCCTGCCGGCAAAGGCAGGTAGAATTGGAAAGCACAGAAATTTTTTAGTGAAGGAATTGTAGCCCAATTTTGAGCTGAACAAATTTCGAGCATTTTCAATTATAGTAGGTAATTTGGCTTTGGAATAGAATATCCGTGAATAATGCGGGTTAGAGACTGTTTTGAAATATATCGTTAGAATTGTTATGGTCTATTTTTGATGCAGAACGAGGCACGACATAGCGAAAGCTATGGGCGAGTTAGAGCGGTGGCGTAAGCATAGCATCGCTACGGTTTAAAATTTTAACAAAGTTATGCGCAAAAAGAGGGTATAAGAAAATAATCGACATATTTCAAAACAGTCTCTTAGAATCTGAAGACAGACTTTATTTCATTAATCTTATCTAATTTTTCCCAGGTGAACAATTCTACTTCTTTTTCAATTCTACCATTATAGGGTGATTCGAAAATCTTGGTAATTAGTATAGGTTCTTTTCCCATATGGCCATAAGCAGCAGTTTCCAAATAAATAGGGTTTCTAAGTTTTAAGCGTTCTTCAATAGCAAAAGGGCGCATATCAAAAAGTTGTGCTACTTTTTTCGCTATTTCACCATCAGATACCTTAACATTAGCCGTACCATAGGTATCTACAAAAATAGAGGTTGGTTCGACTACGCCAATAGCATAACTCACTTGTACCAATATCTCATCAGCAATACCGGCAGCAACCAAATTTTTAGCAGCATGTCTTGCCGCATAAGCTGCACTACGGTCTACTTTACTCGGGTCTTTTCCACTAAAAGCACCTCCACCGTGAGCGCCTTTACCTCCGTAAGTATCTACAATAATTTTTCTGCCTGTTAAACCTGTATCACCATGGGGGCCACCGATAACGAATTTTCCTGTTGGGTTGATATGATATTTAATCTGCTCATCAAAAAGTTCCTGAATAGCAGAAGGCAATTGTGATTTAACCCGTGGAATAAGTATTGAAATAATGTCAGACTTAATCTTTGCCAACATTTTTTCATCATCTGCATCAAAGGCGTCATGTTGTGTAGAAACTACAATAGTATCGATTCGATGCGGAACATTATCATCAGAATACTCTATAGTTACCTGAGCTTTGGCATCAGGTCTTAAATAATTAATTTCCTTTTCCTCTCGACGTAAATCGGCCAAAACTTGTAGAATTCGGTGCGAAATATCCAAAGCTAAGGGCATATAATTCTCAGTCTCTTTGGTAGCGTACCCAAACATCATTCCTTGATCGCCTGCACCTTGCTCTTCTTTAGAACCTCTATCTACACCTTGGTTAATATCTTGGGATTGTTCATGAATTAAAGAAATAACACCACAAGAATCTCCACTAAACTGATATTCTCCTTTGGTATAACCAATTTTATTGATGACTTCTCTGGCAATATTCTGAACATCTAAATAGGTATTGCTTTTTACTTCGCCCGCTAGTACTACTTGTCCTGTTGTAACCAAAGTTTCACAGGCAACCCTACTTTCTGGATCAAAGGCCAAAAAATGATCTAATAGTGCATCACTTATTTGATCGGCCACCTTATCAGGGTGTCCTTCACTTACAGATTCAGAGGTAAAGAGATATGACATTTTTTTATTTTAGTTATCGGAAGATTTGACGATAAAACTAGAAGAAGTTTATGTACTTAAGAGATTTAAGTATAAACTGCTTTAGCATTTTTTAGCTCTGAGAAAAGTTTCAGCGTTAAGAGGTTACAATCGGTCAAATCTTCCCTCATAAATTTAGGTGACAAAAGTATGAAAATTGTTTTGTTGTGAAAATGGTTTGGTAAAGTTTATTACACAAGGCTATAGTTCATACTTTACACTTGCTAAAAAATATCTTGGCTGTACATTATATTCCAATGTACTGATAATATTGTTTGAAAAAGCATCTCGACGAATAGACGTGGTGTTCATGAGGTTCAAACCTGAAATTTTAAATTCCCACTTGCTATCTTCTTTTTGATAGTACAATGTCGCATTTAAAAAGTCATATGTACTTCTGATAGCTCCATCCCTATTCTTATAATCATTGTATTGATAATCGGCCGTAAAAGAAAAACCTTTTAAGAAATAAGCTTCAATATTTGCAAAAGGACTATTGGTAACAAACCTGTTTTTAATATCTAAACTGGCATAGTCATTCCATATTTTTTCAAAGCCAAATTCTACATTCGGCGCTTCCTTAAAACGAGTTTCAAAAGCCAATTTATACCGTTGATTGAATGAGCGGTTAAAATTAGCCATAGCATTAACAATGGTATTGAACTTGCTATATGTTATACGGGTTTCCAGTTTTGTTTTCCAATATGGGAAGCGCCTTTCGTAAGTGCCAAAAACTGCAAAAGTTTCATTGGGGGTGTCTATATTAATAGGAGATGATATTCTGTCCAATCCTAAAAAATCAATAGTCGAACCTATACTTTCATACTTTTTCTGATAGGTAAGGCCACCATATATATTCGTAAAATTGAACATACTGAAATTCGTATAATTAAGGGTTGTATTGTGAGACCATTCATTTCTTAAGTTTGGATTTCCTTGAAAAAGACTATTATAGCCATTTAATTGCGTTGCCGATGCTAGATTTTGAATATCTGCGAATTGGGCTTCGATAGCATACCTGAATTGTAATGATTGTGAACTGTTAAATGTATATTTAGAATTAAGACTGGGCAAAAGTAAAGTTTTATTCAAATCAACTGTCGTTGTAAATTGATTGTTTTTAATATCATATACATGAAAATTAAGGCTAGGACTAAGTGTTAACTTACCTAGTTTTGCTCTATATCCTAATCCTAGATAGGTGTCTATAAAATGTTCTGTACCAATTCCTTCTAAATTGCCATTAACTTCTTCTACTACTTCAGAGCTAAGCCGTTGGCCATTTAAGTTCATACCCACTTTAAAACTAATATGATTGGTTTTATTCAATACTTTGTAATAATTAAATTCAGTATTGAACATATTGGTAAAAATCTCTTTATCCTGAAGTATATTAAAAGGGCTTTCGCCCAATAAGATTATACTACCTAAAAAAGGTTGTTGCGAAGCCAACAAGCTGTAGTTGGGCCGTTGCCGCTTGTACAGATAACTAGATTCTAACGAGAAAATATTATTGTCATTTTTAGCATAAAACGCATTCAAAGTTTGCTGTACAGAAAATGGTTCTTTTGTATTGATTGAGCGAATATCATTACTAAAGTTTATAAAATTAGAATTCAACTGGTTTTGATCCTCAATATTAGACCTTTTTATAAAACCGTCATAATTGATATGCCATTTGGCATTTGGAGTATATGTTGATGAAAACTTAACTAAGGCCGAAGTGTTTTTTTGTTTGATATTAGAAGTTAAAAGCTCTTCATTATTACCTTCAGCTCTTATATATGTACGCTGTGAAACACTAGCCAAATCAGTATTAACTGCCGATACAATTCCAAATCCTGAAAATCTGATTTTCTTATTGGGGTTATAATTAAAATTCAATGCCCCTAATTTTGAATTTAAGTTCTGTGCCCTATCGTTCTGTATCAATGACAGGCCTATATCATCTCTAGAAAGGCTTACTGATGAACCCGATCTTTTGGCCAAATTAGCCAACCCGCCATTAAATCTGAAATAATCTTGCAGTGTAAAAGCCTGTTCACCAATATTATTTAAATCTCCAATAAAATTAACATTCATTTTAGGGGAATAATAGAATATATTCGAGTGTGCCGTATAACGCTCTTTAGGCCCTCCCCCAGAAGAAATATCACCAAACCAAAGGTTCTTTTTACCCTCTTTCAATTTAATGTTCAGCGCCAACGCATCACTATCATTCACACCACTCAAAGGGCCTACTTCATTATAATTGCGAAGCACCTGTACTTTATCAATAGCATTGGCAGGTATATTTTTAGTAGCCATTTTAGTATCGCCATTAAAAAACTCTTTCCCCTCTACTAAAACTTTACTAACATCTATTCCTTGCACTTTTATTTTCCCTTCATCATCAATTTCGAAACCAGGAAGCTGTTCTAAAACATCCTCTAATTTTTTCTCTTTTCCTGTAGTAAAAGCATCTGTCTTATAGGTTATGGTATCTCCTGAAATTGTGACCGGAAAATCTTCGACTACCTCTACGCCATCAAGTTGGTTGGGTGATGATCTTAAAACAATGGTTTTTGTTTGATTATCAGTAGCTTGAAATGCTTCTTCCCAAGTTTCAAAACCCAAATAACT
>QILY01000240.1 GCA_003232155.1 Maribacter sp. | reverse complement strand
CTTCTCAAAAACAAGGTCTATTCTGGGGTTAATATTGGGGGACTAGCCATTGGTATTACCGCATGCCTATTGATTTTGCAATATGTTGCCTTTGAAACCAGCTACGAGGATTTTCACGAAAACAAAGACCAGATTTATAGAGTAAAACAAGAACGCTACAATGATGGTGTTTTGACCACCGAATGGGCGGCAGGAGCTTTTGCCATAGGTACGCAATTCAAAGAAGCGATTCCTGAAATTGAAGACTATGTCAAACTGATTGACGCCGGTGAGGTAATTGTTGATAGTGGAGATGAAACTTTGAAAATTGAAAATGTGCTGTATTCCAGCACCTCCTTTTTTCAAATGTTTTCATACCCCTTACTTTCTGGTGACAAAACTACTATTTTCAAGGAACCCCGTACAGCAGCACTTTCGGAAACTACTGCGCTGAAAATATATGGCACAGCAGATGTTATCGGGAAAACCATTGAATTTAATGGGAATAGTCGATATAGAATAACTGGTGTTTTTAAGGATATGCCGACTAATACCCAGCTTAAACCTAATATTTTATTATCATACAGCACTTTTAGAGAACGAATTCTGGCCGAAAACGACCAAGACCCAAATGCAGATTCAGATACATGGTGGTTTTCAGACGGATGCTTAACCTATCTGAAACTAAAAGAAGGTGTAGACCCCTTATTCGTTGAAACTAAATTTATTCCAATAGTAGAAGAGCAAGCTGGGGAAGAATTAAAAAGTTCGAATAGCGGAGCGGTTTACAAGTTGCAAGCCCTAACGGATATTCATTTATATTCGAACTATATGATGGAACCTAACCCGACCGGAGATGGTAAAACAGTTTATCTGTTGCTTGGGATAGCTTTTTTCATTGTAGTAATCGCTTGGGTCAATTACATCAATCTTGCCACAGCAAGAGCTATAAGCCGGGCTAAGGAAGTCGGAATTAGAAAAACCCTAGGTTCTCAACGCAAACAATTGGTATTTCAATTTTTTATAGAATCATTTTTGTTCAATGGTTTGG
Organism: Maribacter sp.; assembly: GCA_003232155.1. Lineage (GTDB taxonomy): Bacteria > Bacteroidota > Bacteroidia > Flavobacteriales > Flavobacteriaceae > Maribacter_C. Next base: position 4,155 of record QILY01000240.1, on the reverse strand, counting down.
CATTACTTATTGCGTTGGGTCTTACGGCGATTTCAATTCCATTTTTCAATACTATTTCTGGTCAAGGGTTATCTATTGATTTTCTCTTAGACGGAAGCTTTTGGGTGGGTCTGATTTCATTATTTGTTTTTGGAGTATTGCTCTCGGGGGCTTATCCCGCTTTTGTTTTATCAAGATTCAAGCCTGTAGAAGTTTTAAAAGGAAAAATGGTGAGCACTAAAGAAGGTTCCTTTTTGCGAAAAGCATTGGTGGTATTTCAATTTGCCGCTTCCCTATTTTTATTGATAGGTACTTTAACCGTATACCAACAAATACAATTTATGCGAAAGCAATCTTTAGGACTTGAAATTGACAAAACATTGGTAGTAGTTCCTCCGATTGTTACAGATTCAACCTATATGGGTCAAATGACATCTTTTAAGCAGAGTCTACTAAAACTCCCGTCCATAAAAAGTGTAGCCGCTGCCTCAACTATTCCGGGGCAACCGGTAGGTTGGAATGCAGGAGGGGTAAAATTAGTGTCGCAGGAAGAAACTGAAGGAAAACAGTATCGAATTATTGGTGTAGATTATGATTATATGGATCAGTTCGGGCTAAAATTGATAGCTGGCCGAGCTTTTTCAGAAGAGTTCGGTACCGACCCTGAAACAGTAATTTTTAATAGGACAGGAATTACACAACTTGGATTCAATAATCCGCAAGAAGCAATAGGAAAACAAATTGATTTTTGGGGCAATCAATATACTATTATTGGAGTATCTGAAAATTTCAACCAAGAATCATTGCGATTGCCTTATGAACCCTTGGTTATTAGATTAATACCTGACGTTCGCGGTTATTTTACCATCAGGCAAAGTTCTGAAGATATTGCACAGACCATAGTTCAGGTTGAGCAGGAATGGAATAAGTTTTTCCCTGGTAATACGTATGAATACTTCTTTTTAGATGACCATTTTAATAATCAGTACAATGCAGATCAGAGGTTCGGAAAGGTGTTCGGTCTTTTTACCGGATTAGCTATTTTGGTAGCTTGTTTGGGCCTTTTCGGATTGGCATCTTTTACTACATTACAACGCACTAAGGAAATTGGTATTCGAAAAGTTTTAGGCGCCTCTATTCCTGAAATTTTAAAACTCTTGTATAAAGAATTTGCCTTCCTATTGGCCTTGGCATTTGTTATTGCAGTTCCAATAGCATGGTTTACTTCTAGTAATTGGCTAGAGGGGTATGCTTTTCGAATTAGTATGCATTGGTCATATTTCCTATTGCCTTTTGTGGCAATCGTTCTAATAGCTCTGATTACTGTTAGTTTTCAAACAATCAAAGCGTCATTGGCAAACCCAGTTAAGAGTTTGCGAACCGAGTAAAGTCATCATCATCAAAAAACATCAATCATGTTTAGAAACTATTTAAAAATTGCTTGGAGGAATCTTCGAAATAACAAGGCTTATTCCACTATTAATATTGGTGGTCTGGCATTGGGAATGGCCGTGACTCTAATCATTGGTCTTTGGGTACAAGATGAGCTTTGCCATAATAACTATTTTAATAATAAAAACAAGATAGCTCAAGTATATCAATCACAAACCCTTAATGGAAATACAGGCACTGGACCTGCTATTCCAAGGCCTTTGGAAAAGGCATTGAGAGAAGGTTATGGTGATAATTTTAAACACCTGATCATGTCTTCTTGGACCAATGATTCTTATTTGAAATACGGTGAAACGAATATTTCAAGGCCTGGTAATTATATGCAAAGAGAAGCTCCGGAACTTTTAAATCTAAAAATTCTTAAAGGAGAAAAAGATGGGCTTAGAGAGGTGAATTCTATCATGCTTTCGGAATCAACTGCAAAAACCCTTTTTGGTAGTGGGGATCCTATTGGGAAAGTAGTTAAAATAGGTAATGAACATGACTTAATGGTAACGAGTGTTTATGAGGATATCCCATTTAACAACACGTTTAGTGATACCGAATATATCATTCCTTGGGATAATTATTTGGCGACAAGGGAATGGGTTAAAAACGCGGAGGATAATTGGGGCAATAACTCCTTTCAAATGTTTGTACAATTGGCAAATAATGTTGATATGGATAAAGCGTCAAGTACAATTAAAAATGTTAAAAAAGATTTGAACGAAGATTCCGTCGAATTTAATCCACAGATTTTCCTCTTTCCCATGAAAAATTGGTACTTGAGAAGCAATTTTGAAAATGGGAAACAAGTCGGCGGCCGTATAAAATATGTTTGGCTTTTTGGAATCATTGGTGCTTTTGTATTATTGTTGGCATGTATCAATTTTATGAATTTAAGTACGGCCCGTTCTGAAAAACGCGCTAAGGAAGTCGGTATAAGAAAATCAATTGGCTCGCAAAGAGGGCAATTGATTTATCAATTTTTGAGCGAATCTTTTCTAGTAGTGGTTTTTGCTTATTTTTTGGCTATTATAATGGTCTTGCTATTATTGAATGGCTTTAATGAATTGGCTCGTAAAGAGATTGAATTTCCTTGGGGGAATATGAATTTTTGGTTGATTTCAGTAGCTTTTATTCTTTTTACAGCACTATTGGCAGGTAGTTATCCTGCAGTTTACCTTTCGTCATTTAAACCTGTAGATGTTTTAAAAGGTACCTTTAAAGTAGGAAGGTATGCCGGATTGCCCAGAAAAATTTTGGTGGTGATTCAATTTACGGTTTCTGTCGCCTTTATTATAGGAACGGTAATCGTTATGCAACAAATTAATTATGCTAAAAACCGCCCAGTAGGTTATGATAAAGAGGGCTTGATTCAGGTACCAACTTTTAGTCAAGATTTTATTGGTAAGACCGATTTGATGCGGAGTGAATTTTTAAACTCAGGGGCGGTAGTCAAAATGGCAACTTCAAGTAGCCCTACTACACGAATATGGTCCAATAGAAGCGGATTTACATGGGAAGGGAAACCTGAAGGTTTTCAAGAAGATTTGGCATGGACCGAGGTGTCTCCAGAATATGCAAAAACCCTAAACCTAAAAATTGTAGAGGGTCGGGATTTTTCAAGGGAATTTGCATCAGATTCCTTAGGGGTATTGATTAATGAAACTGCAAAAAAGTATTTAGGAATAGCCGACCCTATTGGTAAATTTTTAAAAGACGATGACGAGGAAGATCCTAATCCTTCTTTGAAAATTATCGGAGTAGTGGAAGATATGATTGCACAATCACCTTATGAACCCGTTAAACAAGGGCTTTACGTATATGACAGGCAAGATAATTTTAGTTACTATAATTTAAGATTAAATCCAAAACAGAGTGCAAGTCAAAATATTGCGATTATTGAACGTGTGTTTAAAGAACATTTTCCAGATATCCCTTTTGAATATGAATTTGTTGATGACCAATACGGTGAAAAATTTGCATCCGAAGAGCGTATAGGAACCTTGTCAGGAATATTTACGGCATTGGCTATCCTAATCAGTTGTCTGGGCTTGTTTGGCTTGACTTCCTTCGTCGCCGAACAACGCACCAAAGAAATCGGAGTGCGAAAAGTATTGGGAGCATCAGTTTTCAACGTCTGGAATATGCTCTCCAAAGACTTTTTGAAGTTGGTTACAATTTCTTGCTTTATAGCGATACCTATCTCATATTATATCATGAACGGTTGGTTGCAAGATTATCCATATCGTGTGATTCTAGAGTGGTGGATTTTTGTCTTGGCTGTTGTCGGAGCAATGGGGGTAACCGTTTTGACGGTAAGCTTTCAAGCCATTAAAGCAGCAAAAGCCAACCCTATAAAAAGTTTGAGAACTGAATGAAGCCCCCCTCTAACTCCCCCGAAGGGGAGGACTTAAACTCAGGGTTAAAAATAAAATTAGTTAAAATAAATAAAAGTTAAATTCACCCATAAAACTGTTCCCTCTCCCTTCGGAGGGGGCTAGGGGGAGGACAAAAGACGAGAACCATGTTTAAAAACCATCTAAAAATTGCTTGGCGAAGCCTCAAAAAGCAGCCTTTTTTCACGTTCCTCAACATCTTTGGACTAGCTATAGGAATTGCTGGGGGATTACTTATCTCATTATATATTCATGATGAACTTAGTTACGATAGGATGTTTGCGGATGGGGATCGGATACATCGCATTCATGCGGACATTAAATTTGGAGGGGATGCTCGAAA
>QILY01000084.1 GCA_003232155.1 Maribacter sp. | reverse complement strand
GGCAGCGAATATGCTGAGACCCGCCATAATATTGGTTTCAAAATATTGGATGCTTTGGCAAAATCTGAAAACTTCGCTTTTGAAACCGTAAAACTGGGCGATGTTGGTTTGCTTAAAATAAAAGGCAGAAGCGTGCTTTGCTTAAAACCTTCAACCTATATGAACTTAAGCGGAAAGGCTCTAAAATATTGGATGGATAAAGAAAAAATACCATTAGAAAATGTTTTAGTAATCACCGATGACATTAACTTGTCCTTTGGTAGTATACGTCTAAAAACTAAAGGAAGTGATGGCGGTCATAACGGTTTAAAAGATATTCAGAACACCTTACAAAGTAACGTTTACAATAGGTTTCGTTTTGGTGTAGGTGCCGATTTCGGAAAAGGAAGGCAGGTTGATTATGTACTTGGGGAATGGGGTACAGAAGAAAAGGAGCAATTAGTTGAACGCCTTCAAAAGGCTACAGAACTTGTAAGGTCTTTTGTTTTATCGGGCATTAAGAATACTATGAACCAATTCAATGGTTCTTAAGGGCACCTAAACTCATAAATACCCGTTAAGAATACTAAAAAATTCTCATAGCCTAATCACTTTAGATGTTCCTTTGATATTCTCCCCTTCAAACTTGATAAAATAAAGTCCTGTTGACAACGCCGTTAAATCTAAATCAATTTCTACACCATTAACTTGATATTTTCGACCTTGGACATACTGGCCATTGGCTGTAAATATCTCAATAAGAACTTCTTCTTCTACATTTTTACCAAAAGAGACTGTCACAAAATCACTAAACGGATTGGGATAAACTATAGGCCTATCTATTATTAAAATTTGTTTTTCATACGTTCCTTGACAAAGAAAATTGGTAAACACTTTAAGCGTATTACTACCTTCTTTTAGATCAAGTGTAATCTCTGAGGCTTCAGTTTGAACAACAATACCGTTCAGTTCAACATGATACAAATTTGCCCCTTGCAATTGCAGGGTTACTGTTTTTTCCCCGAGAGCTATTTCTGAAGTTACACCCAAGGCATCAGATTGGGCAATTACAATATCAAAACATTGTTCTTCATAAGTTATAGCGTTGGCACTATCAGTACCATTAATACATACGGTATAAGTGCCGGCCATTAATCCGCCGAGCATATAAGTATCGGTAAAAGTATCAGTAACATTCGTGCCGTTTCCGTCAACAGTAATACTATAATCCAAGAGTATAGTAGCATCAATATTTATTTCGCCGTTATTACTACTACAAGATTCACTTTGTAAAGCAAATAAAAAATTATCGTCCGGGAATCTGAATATGGGGCAACCATCAACATCTACCTCAACTCCCAAAGGTGTGCCCAGACATAAATCGGGACCATCATCAAACACCCCATCACTATCTGCATCGAGCCTAAATACCCCTTCTGTACACACATCCATAGAAAATGATATAAAAGAACCTCCATCAGAAACAACAGTATCATTAACCGTCAAAAGCCATTCACCCAATAATGATTCCCCATTGAACACATTAAGTGCACCTAGACCCCTAACCCGACCGCTAATTGCAGGATTTCCGCCACAAACAAAAATACTATTGGCACTATCATCAAAAGTAGCGGTAACATCATCTAAATTGCCACATGAATTTGACATTAATACTACTGTAGTACCTGCAGGAGAGGTTAAACTAACCACTAAGTCATCAAGAAATACATGTTGAATATTCAAAGTGACATCAATATCTGCCACTGTCACATCTTCAAAAAATGCTATTTTAGAAACTACTGTAGGTGCACCTGTAGTAGATATGGTGAGCGGTACATCTGTTGCCAATCTATTTATACAACTATAAATAATGGTCGTAAAACTAAAGGGCACTCCGAAAGTACCTTCGCCACAACTATTTTTTGGTCTTACACGCCAAAAATACGTGGTGTCATTCTCTAAGGTGGACGGAGAATACGAATTGGTAAAAGCAGTGCTCGAATCAATAATAGCAGTAAAATCTACATCGGTAGCTATTTGAATATCGTAAGAGGCTGCATTAATATTAGTCTGCCATTCCAGAAGTGTTCCTGCTAAAATATCAGTTGCCGTATCAACTGGCGATATGAGTGTTATATCACTAAAAGTAGCATTGACAATATTCAAATCAACAACTATTTCTTTCGTTGCAGTTACCGAAGTAGCCAGTGCTTGAATCGGATAAGTGCCCACAGCTAGGTTTTGAGTATCCGAAAAAGTGATTTCAACGGGAGTACCATCAGCTATTGCAGTTGCCGGAGAAAATAAAACAGAGAGACCAGCGGGTGGTGAAACCACACTAAAAGTAACCTCTTCATTAAAAGCAAGACCAGTTTCATATATAAAATTTACCATTAGGTCATTAGCTTGGCATACTTCATATTGTAATGTGTCAAAGTTGAGAACAATTTGTGATTCTTCAATGGTAAAGTCAGTACTATTGATCGCATAAAAAATAGTGTTATTGCCCTTTACCATAATGCGAGCTTCAGTAGTCGCTTCTTGAGGTATCAAAATATCATGATTACCATCATTGGGTACGTTCTCAGCTAAGGAGATAGGAAAGGTCGCCCCGCCATCAATAGATAAAAAAATAGCTACATTTTTGGTGTTTACCGGTGCTATATCTGTATTGGCGACATCCCATACAATAGTTTCTACACTACCAGCGCTGATAGTTACATTTGTATTTTGAGAGGTAACTACAAAAGGTCCAGCAGTATTTACAATAGCTACATTTACCAAATCTGAAACTACTTGGCCGCCACCGATGGCATTGTCACGTACTGTAAGGGCAAAGTTCATTTCACGCTGCACATTTGACACGGTTTCCCATGCAGTATTGACATCAGGAAGTGTTTGCGTAAGATTTCCTTGTATAACCCTTGACAATTTTGGGAAGTAACGTTTGGGACTCGTCGATGGCTTCAGCGATCTAAAATTAGCACCGACCGGATTTGTAGGCCCAAACTTGGCTTGTGTGACTATACCGTTATCTACCTGTTCCCATGTGTAGGTCAATTCATCTGCAGCATCTACATCAGTTGCCTCACCTGACAAAACAAAAGCGGTTCCCCTTGGGATGACAAAATCACCTGTAGGCACTATTACAGGAGGCGTATTTATTAAAATTGTTTCTACAGAACAACTGGTAGTTGCTATATAATTGATCATCTGAACAATACTTACGTAATGAAAATAATCATCGCCAACAAGGGTAACATTATTAATTCCAGTAATACCTGCATACCCCATTATTGTGGTGCCACTGCCAGGCTCTACTTGTACACCCGTACCTTCTGATTGAAAAGACCAAGTATGATTTGCACCAAACTGATGACCAAATTCATGAGATACAAAATCTAGATCGAAACGATCACCTTCAGGGGTCGTGGCAGAAGTAAAGCCACTGCCCTTAGTCCCATCTCTACATACAGCTCCTATAAAGCCAGCATTACCATTATCATTATTAGCATGAAAAAGATGCCCCACATCATAGTTCGCCTCTCCAATTATACTGGTCAATGTATTTTGTACCTGGACATTTAGATTGCCATTATATGGATCTGTACTGGCATCGGTAAATATAACTTGGTCATTATTGGCAACCAATTCTAGAGTGACACCCAAATCAGTCTCAAATACTTCATTTACCCTTGTAATAGTAGCATTCATTGCCGCTAAGGCATCAGCAACAGTTCCGCCATGAAATATAGTATACTCGCCACTAGCCGAAACTGCTAATCTATATTTTCTGAGTACTTGTCCATCTATAAGTTTCTGGGTAGTATTTGCTTGTTCTGCAATATTTGATTTTGTAGCACAAGTGAAATCACCTTCTAAAACATCTTTAGTATCTCTACTATACAGCATATACCTATCACCTTTAGTTTTTTGTATAAAAGTTGAGGCCTTATTATCTATATGTACTATCATACCTTGAAACCCTTTATGCGAAATACTAAAACGTATTTTATCTTTTGAATCGCCCAAAGCATGTCCTTTATACGATTTTATATTAGGATATTTCGCCGCTAACTCAGGAGCCAAAACCGAAGACTCTGAAACTTGAAAAGGTATTAGCTTACCCATTTCATTAGGAAAATAAACTACTTTAGAATTCTTTTTTAAAGTCGACAATGTCTTCAGTTCCTTTTGAAATGAACTGGTTTTTAAAGAAAAGACCATCCCCTTTTTCACATCAAAACGGTTTAATACACGCTGATCTGAGTTTTTTTGTATTGTCTCTTGTTGCCAATATGTGCTTTGAGCAGACCCATAAAAGCAAAGAAATACTATGGAAATTGTAAAAACAAGACGTAATTTTGTAACCATTCAAGAGACTTTTCAATAGAGTCAAATATAACCCTTTTTATTTTTCGGCATACGTGATAACCATTCAAAGTATTACTGAATACCAGAGAGAACATTCTACCGCCATTACAATTGGCACTTTTGATGGTGTTCATATTGGACATCAAAAGATTCTAGAAAAACTCATCAAAAATGCTGCCAAATCTGAACTAAAATCAATGATTCTTACTTTTTTTCCTCATCCTAGAATGGTTTTACAAAAAGATGTGGATATTAAATTGCTAAATACCCTTGATGAAAAAACCCAAATATTAAAAAAATTGGGCTTAGACTTTCTTATCATACATCCATTTACCAAAGATTTTTCTCGCCTATCGGCTACAGAATTTGTTCGAGACTTACTGGTGAACCAACTTAAAGCAAAAAAAATTATTATCGGGTATGATCATAGGTTTGGTCGTAATAGGAATGCCAATATTACAGATCTAATAGCCTATGGCACCTCATTAGATTTTGATGTTGAAGAAATTTCGGCTCAAGAAATTGATAAAGTATCCGTTAGTTCTACCAAAATACGAAAAGCTCTTGAAGAGGGCGATGTACAAACAGCCAACAACTATTTAGGATATCGTTATATGTTAACGGGAACTATTGAAAAAGGAAAGGAACTGGGCAGAAAACTTAATTTTCCGACCGCCAATCTTCATATTTCCGAAAGCTATAAATTGATTCCTAAAAAAGGGGTATATGTGGTACAAAGTAATATTGATGGAACTTTGGCCTACGGAATGATGAATATTGGCTACAACCCTACCGTTGATGAAAACCGAAATCTTTCAGGTAATCGGCAAGAGCG
>QILY01000086.1 GCA_003232155.1 Maribacter sp. | reverse complement strand
CCCTTGGAGTCCCGAAACTTAGCGATTAGGAATGTTATACAGGATTATAGAAAGCTTATTAAATGAAAATGATAAAAAAAATCTTAAAAATACTACTAGGTCTTTTTGTTTTGCTGTTGGTCATATATACAATCCTTTACATAACCTATAACCAACCTTTGCCAGAAGGAAAATCAGGCCCAGCCGCAGATGCTCTAGCACAAAAAATGCTAAAAGCCACTAATTACGAAACCTATAAAACAACACAGTTTCTTGAATGGTCATTTGCTGGTGGGGCACACCATTACAAATGGGACAAGCTTCATGGGAAAGTACAGGTCAAGTGGAACGATTACCAAGTGAACTTAAATTTAACAAACCCATCTAAAAGCATGGTGTTGGAAAACAATGTATCCGTTATCGGAAACGAAAAATCAAGACTCATTGAAAAGGCAAGCTCTTATTTCAACAATGATTCTTTTTGGCTAGTTGCCCCTTTTAAGGTTTTTGATAAAGGAACAACCCGAAGCTTGGTGCAATTAGAAGATGGTACAGAAGGTTTGTTAATTACGTATTCTTCGGGCGGCACTACTCCTGGTGACACTTATTTGTGGAAACTACAACCCAACGGTTTCCCGATAAGCTATCAAATGTGGGTTAAAATAATACCCATAGGTGGATTGGAAGCTTCATGGGATGATTGGAAAGTCATGGAAAATGGCTTGTTTTTACCAGCTTCCCATAAATTAGGGCCTGTGACATTGTATATGGGTAATGTTCGCGGGTATAATACCACGGATAGTAAATAGTTTCCATTCTTCTAATTTCTTTATTAACGTACATACATCAAACCATCTCCAAGAAATCATCCTCAGAAATAATCTGTACTCCCAATGTTTCTGCTTTGGTGCGTTTACTTGGCCCCATTTTATCACCAGCCACCAAATAGGTTGTTTTTGAAGATACTGAAGTGCCTACTTTGCCCCCATTGTCTTCAATCATTTTTTTAAGTTCATCACGGCTTACTTTTTCAAATACACCGGATACCACAAAAATTTGCCCTTTCAATTTTTCGGTTTGATTCTCCAATTTCTCTGCAGATAACTCAAACTGCACCCCATAATTTTTTAAACGTTCTATAATTTTTTGATTATTCTCATTTTGGAAAAACTCTACTACACTTTGCGCTATACGCTCACCAATTTCATCAACTGCAGTAAGTTCTTCTTTTGATGCTATCATTAAGGCATCAATATTTTTATAGGCCTTGGCCAATTTTTTGGCTACTGTTTCACCCACAAAACGAATACCTAAAGCGAACATGACATGCTCAAACGGAATTTGAACAGAAGCCGCGACCCCATTTACCAAATTCTCTGCAGACTTTTCAGCCATACGCTCCAAAGGCATAACTTGTTCTTTGGTCAGCGTGTATAAATCAGCATAATTGGTTATGAGCCCTTCTTGAAACAGTAAAGTGACCGTTTCACTGCCCATACCTTCAATATCCATCGCCTTACGTGAAATATAATGTTGAATACGGCCTGTAATTTGGGTAGGGCAACCGTAATAATTGACACAGTAGTGTTTGGCATCACCTTCAGTACGCACCAATTCAGTATGGCACTCAGGACAATGGTCGATATATTGGGTGGGCGTAGAATTCTGAGGTCGTTTTGCAAAATCAACACTGATTATCTTAGGGATAATTTCGCCCCCTTTTTCCACAAAAACCGTATCGCCTTCGCGGATATCTAATTTGGCAATTTGATCGGCATTATGTAACGAGGCTCTTTTTACTGTAGTTCCGGCCAATAAAACCGGTTCTAGATTAGCAACAGGAGTTATCGCACCCGTACGGCCTACTTGATAGGTGATCTCATTCAAGACAGTAGAAACCTGTTCTGCCTTAAACTTATAGGCCATCGCCCAACGGGGTGATTTTGAGGTATATCCCAATTCATCTTGATGCTGTAGGTTATTTACTTTAATGACCACACCATCGGTTTCATAAGGGAGGTCATGACGGTGTATATCCCAATACTCCACAAATTCCATTACTTCATCTGTGGTCTTGCATAATTTTGCTGCAGTAGGCACTTTAAAGCCCCAGTCTCTAGCTTTATCCAACATTTGCCATTGTGAAATGACACCTATGTTTTGCCCCACTATTCCGTACAGCAAACAATCTAAAGGTCGTTTTGCTACTTCAGTACTATCTTGCAACTTTAAACTGCCCGATGCCGTATTTCGTGGGTTCATATAGGGTTCTTCACCATTCTCAATACGCTCGGCATTCATTTTGGCAAAACCTTCAAAAGGCAATACTATTTCTCCCCGGATATCAAATTTTAGCGGATAATCTCCTGTTAACTGTAACGGAACAGAATTTATAGTCTTTATGTTCGTGGTTACATTATCACCTTGAAATCCGTCACCACGGGTAAGTGCTTTAACTAATTTTCCATCTTCATAGGTCAAACTTATTGAGGCGCCATCATATTTTAATTCGCAGGTAAACGCAACTTCAACATCTCCTAAGTTCTTTTGAATGCGCTTTTCCCAATCTTCCAAATCTTCTTTGGAGTATGAATTATCCAATGAATACATCCGTTGGTCATGTACTTGGGTCTCAAAATTTTTGGTTACCGTACCCCCTACCCTGCGCGTTGGGGATGTAGCATCAAAAAATTCTGGGTGTTTTTCTTCAAGCGCCTGTAAATCTTTAAGTTTCATATCAAAATCATAATCTGATATGGTAGCGTTATCTAATACGTAGTAGTTATGGTTATGTTCTCTAAGCGCTGCTCTTAAAGATTCTATTTGTTGTTTGGTATTCATCAAAAACACTTTTTATTTTAATTGGGCAGTGGTAGGGGTTTATAATTTTTCATTTGTTCCAAAAGCCCTTCAATAGATTCATTTACCAAAATCATATCATAGTTTTCTTGTTTTACAAAACCCCGGTCTACCATTTTTTTTAACATATTCAGTAAGTCGTCGTAAAAATGATTCGTATTCAGAACTCCAATAGGTCTTTGGTGCAGGCCCAATTGCCCCCATGTCAGCATTTCAAAAAACTCTTCTAAAGTACCATATCCGCCAGGTAACATCATTATGCCCTCTGAAAGCTCGTGCATTATCATTTTACGTTGGTGCATGTTCTCGGTCACTATCAACTCGGTAAGCCCGGTATGATATACTTCGCGTATTTTTAAAAAATCAGGGATTACACCAATTACTTTTCCGTCAGCTTCTAAAGTACCTTGAGCAACTTTGCCCATCACACCTATTCTAGCTCCACCATATACCAAAGTAGTTTGCTGTTGGCCCAAAGTTTTTCCTAATTCATATGCTTGGTCAGCAAAGGCTGGGTTATCACCTTCACTACTACCACAAAATACTACTACACTTTTCATTAAATATCGTTTTTTATATTCATGCCCAAGAAGTTGGGTATCTTTTTAATTTAATCGCTATTTAATTCAGCATTCTGCAAACAACTAGCCACACTTTCGCGCGCTTACAGCTATCGCTGTGTCGCCTTCAACATTCGGTCGTTGCCAAATAAATCTTTACGCAGTTCAATTTCCGAAAAATTATGATCTGATAAAAGTTGTTGGGTTTCTTTTCCTAAATATTGATTGATTTCAAAAAAGAGACATCCATCTACATTTAAGTTTTCTGTAGCAAATGCAGCGATTTTTTTATAAAACACTAACGGATCCCCATCAGGCACAAACAAAGCTAAATCAGGTTCATTTTCCAATACATTGGCATTCATTTTTTGTTTTTCTAATTCTCTCACATAAGGCGGATTCGAAACTATCACATCAAACTCCATATCCAAAATATTGGTTTCTAGAATATCAGCTTGTATGAACTCAATTGTCACTCCATTATCAACTGCATTTTGTTCAGCAATTTCTAATGCTTCGGCTGAAACATCTAAAGCAACTATTTTAGCGTTCGGGAAGTTTTTTGCCAAAGAAATAGCAATACAACCCGAACCCGAACCAATATCCAGTATTTTCAAAGCATCTGTACTTTGGACTTTGTACTTCTTACTTTGTACTTTGTACTTTGTACTTTGGATTTTGGACTTCTCACTTTGGACTTTGTACCTTGTACTTCTCACTTCTTCAATAACCCACCTTACTAATTCTTCGGTTTCTGGTCTTGGTATGAGTGTGTTTTCGTTTACGATAAAATCCATACCCATAAAATAGGCCGATCCAATAATATGTTGAATTGGTTTATGCAATTTTAATTTTGCCAAAGCTTCGAACATAGGTTGCTCTTCTTCCTTAGAGATTATATAGTTAGGCTGCATGGCCAAAACAAAACGTTCTAGATTAAAATAATGCCCAATCAAAAGATAAAAGAAACTATTGACCTCTTCTTTCGGATAAAGAGCATCTAATTCTTTGTGAAAAATATTTTTTATTTCCCTTAAAAGCATATTTTACGATAGCATTTTTACCTTCTAAGTATTATAGTTCAAGTGCTGTTTTAATAAGATTTGAATGCCCTTTAGCCACCATTCTACTACGGTCGGCATTCCATACTTCACATTCAGCATTCATAATTTGGTTTCCTTTTTTTACAATTGAAGTTTTTGCAATAATAGTTTCGCCAACTTTAGCACTACTAAAATAATCAATAGCCAAATTAACAGTAGTGTAAGCATACGTATTTCCGAGAGAGTAAACAGCGGCACCAATAGCATCATCAATAATTGCAGCAGTTGTGCCACCGTGTAAAATATGCATAGGATTGGTCATTTCTTCACGTATGACATATAACAACTCAAACTCGCCTTCTTCTACCTTTAATAAAGTTGGGTTCAACCAACGCATTAAAGGGGATGGAGACTGCGAAGAATCTTTTCCAACAAGTGTTTTAAAAAAAGAAAGGGGCTTATTCATAATATCCTATTTTTGCGTTGTGAAGGTACATAGAAAATATATTTTACGATGTATTAAAATTGCGCAAAACGGCTTAGGCACAACAGCTCCAAATCCTATGGTAGGTGCTGTTTTGGTGTATAATGATTCTATTATCGGAGAAGGTTTTACCAGTCCGTACGGTGGCTCACATGCCGAAGTAAATGCCATTGGATCGATTGCCGACAAAACGCTACTTAAAAAAGCAACTTTGTATGTAACTCTCGAACCATGCTCTCATTATGGTAAAACACCCCCTTGTACTGATTTGAT
>QILY01000045.1 GCA_003232155.1 Maribacter sp. | reverse complement strand
AATATTTTTGGACAAGACTCAAGAAAAAAAATTAAAGACTATATTAACATAGAGATTCAATTGGAAAATCATTTTGCTGGTGAAAGCCTAACTCTCATTAAAGAAAAAGGGGATTTCTTCATTATCCGTAAAATATTCGGTTCTGGCGTACCAGTAATTAGAACCTTTAAATATATTGTGAATTATGTTAGCCATTATCAAATAGAATTCTGGGAGATAGTTTATACTGAAACATTTGATGAATCGGAAAAGCCCAAATATGAAAAATTTAGAATGGACATTGAAGGAGACGGAATTTCAGTCTATCTAAATAATCTAAAATTATTAACGGAAATTTAGGACGTTGCCTAAATAACTGTATTTAGCAAATAGGACATTTCGTGATAAATTGAAAGTTCAGAGCTATTTACAAAGACCGCCAAATATATCCCTTAAGATTTGGATTCTAATAAAGATTGTCGGATCTTGTTGGCGTTTTGGACAAAGACACAATCATATTAGGCCTTATGGCACAGGTCAAGGAGTTGCAGAATGAGATATCTGCTCAAAGAACAGTTGGTGGCCAAGAACAGCCGCAACAGCTCAAAACCACCATCCACAGAAATAGTTCCTCCCAAGCGTACCGTTAGCCTGCGCAAGGCCACTGGGCGGTCGGGCCCGGACACAAGGGGAACAACCTGAAGATAGTCCGGATTCCCGATGTCATTGATAAACGCATCCCGAAGTAAATAAACCATTCGCTTGGGAGGGCTACACCTAGAGCTAATTTATTGTCAACAAAAATCCCTTATTATTGTTAATTACTTTAGTCGATAGGGGTTTTATTTTTTTGCAACTCGTGCTATATTAGCAACTCTTTCGTTAAAACCCCTAATATATGGCCGAAAACACCCAATATACCGAAGACAATATCCGTTCGTTGGACTGGAAGGAGCATATTCGTATGCGCCCGGGTATGTATATTGGTAAGTTGGGCGATGGTTCTTCAGCTGATGATGGTATCTACATCCTATTAAAAGAAGTTATTGATAACTGTGTCGATGAATTTGTAATGGGTGCTGGGAAGACCATTGATATTGCAATTAAAGACGGCGTGGTGAAAGTCCGTGATTATGGGCGTGGTATTCCTTTGGGAAAAGTAGTGGATGTAGTTTCTAAAATGAATACTGGGGGTAAGTACGATTCTCGTGCATTTAAGAAATCTGTCGGACTAAATGGTGTAGGTACAAAGGCTGTAAATGCCCTTTCCAGTTTTTTTGAAGTACAGTCATCCCGTGAAAGCAAAGTCAAAACAGCCGAGTTTAGTAAGGGGGAATTGGTATCTGAAGAAGGCCCATTGGATTCTTCACAACGAAAAGGAACCAAGGTAACTTTCATTCCCGATCAGGTTATCTTTAAAAAATACAAGTACCGCAATGAGTATGTGGAACGTATGCTGTGGAACTACGTGTATTTGAACCCCGGACTTACGATTGTTTTCAATAATGAGAAATTTCATTCTGAAAATGGATTAAAAGACCTTTTGGAAAATAATAATAATATGGATGATATGCTGTATCCTGTTATCCATCTAAAAGGAAATGATATCGAAGTAGCGATTACGCATAGTAAAACCCAGTATAGTGAAGAATACCATTCTTTTGTAAACGGTCAAAATACTACGCAAGGCGGTACACACCAAACTGCATTCAGAGAAGCCTTGGTAAGAACGGTTAGAGAGCATTATGGTAAAAATTACGACCCTTCGGATATTCGTAAGTCTATCATATCGGCAATTTCGATTAAAGTAATGGAACCTATTTTTGAAAGTCAGACCAAAACTAAATTAGGATCTACTGATATGGGCGGAAATTTACCAACTGTTCGTAGCTATATAAACGATTTCGTAGGCAAATATTTAGATAACTATTTGCATAAGAATACTGAAACAAGAGATGTTCTACAGCGTAAAATAATGCAGGCGGAGCGAGAGCGAAAAGAACTTTCAGGAATACGAAAGTTAGCAAAAGACCGCGCTAAAAAAGCAAACCTTCACAATAAAAAATTGCGTGATTGCCGTATTCACTTAGGTGACACTAAAAAAGATAGAAATTTAGAGAGCACCTTATTTATTACTGAAGGTGATTCCGCATCTGGTTCTATTACAAAGTCGCGCGATGTGAATACACAAGCTGTATTCAGTCTAAGAGGTAAGCCGTTGAACTCTTATGGCATGTCAAAAAAGATTGTCTACGAGAATGAGGAGTTCAATTTGTTACAAGCAGCATTGAATATAGAAGAGTCTATGGAAGACCTTCGCTATAACAAAATTGTAATTGCGACCGATGCTGATGTTGATGGTATGCACATTCGATTATTGTTGATTACCTTCTTTCTACAGTTTTTTCCGGAATTGATAAAAGAGAACCATCTATACATTTTGCAAACGCCTTTATTTCGTGTACGCAATAAAAAAGAGACCATTTATTGTTATAGTGAAGAGGAGCGAAGAAATGCGATTAAAAAATTAACGGGAAAACCAGAGATTACTCGTTTTAAAGGTTTGGGTGAAATTTCACCCGATGAATTTGTGCATTTTATTGGGGATGATATTCGATTGGAACCTGTGATGTTGGACAAGGCCATGTCAATAGAAGAGTTATTGAGTTTTTATATGGGAAAAAACACCCCTGACCGTCAAAAATTCATCATCAATAACCTTAAAGTAGAAATTGATTTAATAGAAGATAATCAATTATAAATTAACATAATACGAATCTTTCTTTATGGAAGAGAATGAAGAACTGAACCTACCTGCCGATGAGGCTGGAGAACCACATCACGAAAATTTATCAGCTGATCAGGGCGACCTGCCGGTTAATAAAACAAGTATAGAAGAATCAGAAGATGCGCTTACGAAAGTAACGGGCATGTATAAAGATTGGTTTTTAGATTATGCTTCTTACGTGATCTTAGAGCGTGCTGTGCCTGCAATAGAAGACGGATTCAAGCCAGTGCAGCGCAGAATAATGCACTCGTTAAAAGATCTTGATGACGGTAGGTACAATAAAGTAGCCAATGTAGTAGGGCATACTATGCAATATCACCCGCACGGTGATGCCAGTATAGCAGATGCCATGGTGCAGATCGGTCAAAAAGATTTGTTGATCGATACCCAAGGAAACTGGGGTAACATCCTTACAGGTGATAGAGCGGCGGCATCAAGATATATTGAAGCTCGATTATCCAAGTTTGCACTAGAAGTTGTTTTTAGTCCTAAAATCACAAAATGGCAGCAATCCTATGACGGTCGTAAGAAAGAACCAGTAAATCTTCCGGTTAAATTTCCCTTATTGTTGGCGCAAGGAGCTGAAGGTATTGCAGTAGGACTTTCCACTAAAGTATTGCCGCACAATTTTATTGAACTTATTAATGCCTCTATAAAGCATTTAAAGGGACAGCGTTTTTCTATTTATCCTGATTTTCCAACCTCTGGTATTATCGATATCAGTAATTATAACGACGGTTTAAGAGGTGGGAAAATTCGAGTACGGGCTAAGATATCCCAATATGACAAAAACACACTGGCAATCAATGAAATACCACACGGAACCAATACTTCTTCTTTAATAGATTCTATCCTAAAAGCAAATGAAAAAGGAAAGATAAAAGTAAAGAAGATAGAAGATAATACTGCTGCTAAAGTTGAGATTTTGGTACATCTTCCGAGTGGTATATCCCCAGATAAAACTATTGATGCTTTATATGCTTTTACAGCTTGTGAATCTTCAATCTCTCCTTTAAGTTGTATTATTGAAGATAATAAGCCCCTGTTTATTGGCGTGACTGAAATGCTAAAACGTTCTACAGATGCTACGGTAGAGTTGTTGAAAGCAGAACTAGAGATTCAGTTAAGTGAATTAGAAGAGCAATGGCACTTCGCATCTTTAGAGCGAATTTTTATTGAAAACCGTATTTATCGTGATATTGAAGAGGAAGAAACTTGGGAAGGCGTTGTAAGCGCTATAGATAAAGGGTTAAAACCATATACTAAACATTTAAAGCGTGCGGTAACTGAAGAAGATATTGTTCGTTTGACTGAAATACGTATCAAACGTATTTCAAAATTTGATATTGATAAGGCGCAGCAACATCTTGATAATCTTGAAGAAAAAATTGCCGAGGTAAAACATCGTTTAGAGCATTTGATCGAATTCGCTATTGATTATTTTAAAAGACTCAAAACAACATACGGAAAAGGTAGGGAGCGTAAATCTGAAATCCGGATTTTCGATGATATCGAAGCTACCAAAGTGGTTATGCGTAACACAAAACTCTATGTGAATCGTGAAGAGGGCTTTGTGGGTACATCATTACGAAGAGATGAATATATAACGGATTGTGCCGATATTGATGATGTTATCGTGTTTACGCAAGACGGGCAAATGATGGTAACCAAAGTAGATTCTAAAACTTTTGTGGGTAAAAACATCATTCATGTTGCCGTATTCAAGAAAAAAGATAACCGTACCACCTATAATATGGTTTATAAGGATGGTAGGGGCGGACCTAGTTATATCAAACGTTTTAATGTGACCAGTATCACTAGGGATAAGTTGTACCCATTAGGTTCGGGAAAAGCAGGAACTGATGTATTGTATTTTTCGGCCAACCCCAATGGTGAGGCTGAGGTAACAACCGTGCTTTTGCGACAGGCAGGAAGTGTTAAAAAGCTAAAATGGGATATTGATTTTGCCGATGTTCTGATCAAAGGTCGTGGATCTAAAGGAAATATTGTCACCAAATACTCTGTAAAACGCATTGAACTGAAAGAAAAGGGAGTTTCTACGCTCAAACCACGTAAAATATGGTTTGATGATGTGGTACGCCGTTTAAATGCAGATGCGAGAGGGGAGTTGCTGGGTGAGTTCAGGGGCGATGATCTATTGTTGGTCGTAACACAGAAAGGAGTTGTCAAGACCTTGGCCCCGAATATGTCGACCCATTTCGATGAAGACATGATCGTGCTCGAAAAATGGATTCCCAAAAAACCCTTATCAGTTATTTATTATGATGGTGAGAAAGAAAAATATTATGTGAAGCGTTTCTTGATAGAGAATGAAAATCGTGAGGATCTCTTTATTTCAGAGCATCCAAAATCATATTTAGAACTGGTATCCACAGATTGGAGACCTATGATCGAAATTGAATTTCCAAAACCTAGAGGTAAAGACTCAAAACCTAATCAAAATGTTGATATAGAAGATTTTATATCGATTAAGGGAATTAAAGCTTTAGG
>QILY01000029.1 GCA_003232155.1 Maribacter sp. | reverse complement strand
TCGGCACGAATCTCCAAAAACTGATGATAATTCATAGTATAAAGATACGCAAATTGTTTGAGTTAGTTATCACATTTATCGGAGCATAGTTCATAGGTCTACGAAGAGTCAATACCATAGGCATCAGAGGGGCCCATAAAGTAATGCTCATGGCAGCGGTGGCCTATCCCAAAGGGATCCCATATCAAAAAATACCTGAAATTCACCAAAACACTTACTGAAACCATGGCAAAAGAGGCCCGAATGACGGCTTTATACCTATCTCGCCAATTAGGGTTCTTTTTAAACAATTTTAAGCCTTTAAAATATTTAATTCCATTTCCTAGATGTGAAATGTCGACCGCACTCTAGGTGCGAACATGAATCCCAATTGCTAGATTTTATTGAGTTGTGCAACGGTTACTAGTGTTGTGCTTTCGTGCTTTTTATTTTTATGTCCGTGCATTGGCTCAGACACATCTTTGACAAGCTTTGTCTTGCGCTTTGGAACTGAGCGGCTTGGCAATGTGTGTGGATGATAAGGGTTAGATTTCTCATGTTGATATTCCATTCAATTTCATCCAGACTTTTTTGTAGTCACCTCCTGAAAGTCTTGAATTTGTAGGTCTAACACCATCCCATATTTCAGGTCGTTGTTGACCTATCCATTGTGAAACTATACTAGAAGGTTGATCGAATATTTCACCATCTACGGATGCGCTATATAATTCACCAAGACGATTGGCAATACTTCTTGGTACATTGTTTTTCCTCATCAATACTCCTTCATCCGTATTTACTCCATAGTGCAAATAAGCAGGAAGATTCGCCATTCTTTTTTTCTCAATTTCAGAAAGACTTTCCCAATCCACTCCACTCGTTGGCATCTTTTGCAATGCAGCTAGTCCCCATGAAGCGGCATTTGCTACTACTTTGTATAATGCTTTAGTAGCTCTTTGAATTGCTGCATCTGCTTGTTCATTTGGATAAATCCTTGAGGCTATACTAGCGATATCTCGTCCGTTTACCCAATCTATTATCAAACGGGCAATGCTTGAACGATCGAAAGGTTGTCCTCCAGTATTCAAATCCTCAATAGATTTCTTGATCTCATAGGTATTGAGCATTATACCTACAAGTTTTTGCATACTCTGATTTTGTTCAGAAAATAGTTGATTTTTATTCCAGTCCAGAGGTGACAGGTTTGACGAAGCCATTCTACCTATCATTTGACGCACAGATACGGATGAAAATCCTGTTGCATCGGACATTTTTGCATCTGCAAGAGTTAGTGTACTTGCATATCTACGAATGTTTTCTCTGAGAAATGTTTTCTTTTCAGGAGGTAGTTGACTGTACCCTAGTGTTCCTTGCAATTTTTGCTCAAGCTGTGCAAGAAAAACATCTTGCTGTTGTGTTTGCTTTCTTAAATGAGATATAAATTGAAGAATGGCTGACCAGCGTTCGTCAACAAAAAGCCAACGGTCAAAATCGTATTCTACATGACGTAATGCACTATCAATAGCATTAACCAGCTGCGAATGCAAGTCCTCGGATGCTTGTCTCACGTAATTGCCAACTTGCAATAAATCTGCTTCATTTCTAACTGCCATTCCAACCCAACCCATAGTGTCTTGACCTGCCCGTCCAACTCTTCCAGCTAGATTCCAAAAATCACGAACAGGCATAGGTCCAGAGAATGGATAATTATATGAACCCAAAATTACAGCAGAAACGGGGAAATTAATTCCCTGAGCAATTGTTGTAGTTGCTACCAAAGCTTGAAGCTTTTCGTTGGACATCAGGTCTTCAATCAAAAAGCGAATTTCATCTGGAAGAGCAGAGCTATGAACGGCAATTCGTCTTTTCAAGAATCGGGCTAATGGAAAATTATCTCCTAACTCACTTTGTACAAGCCGAATTAAAAGCTCCACATCTTCATCGTTTTCAAAGTTGTTTTGTGAGCTTTCGTATATATTTTCTGCTATGGTATATGTCTCTCTCGGATATGCTGCTAAAACAATAATTGGAGAGTCTAAGTTTAAAATATTACCAGAGATGCAAGAAGCCACCTTTGACTTAGAATTACTTACTTCTGATTTTGTTTGTAACGCATTTTCAAAGTGAGCAAGAGGTATAGCCTCTCCAATTTCATAAGTACCTCTATCGGTATGAAGTGTTCTTAGCAGTAAATCATAACTCCTTCCTCCTCCATCTACTTGTATGGCCCCGACAACTCGTTCATTTGGTTGCCACCAATCTAGTTCAAGATTTATCACATTCCCTCTATCTCCAGCAAGCCAATTTGCTATCTCATTTGAATTTGATATATCAGGAGTCATTAAAAGAAAATTGGCCTCTTCGCAATCATTTTTAATGGTGGACAATAAAAATTCCAGATTCAACCCCCTATTTTTTTCCCCTATATTATGGGCTTCATCCACAACCGTGAGAACCAGAGGTCGCTCTGAGGTGGTGCCAAGTCCTTGACGAACTAAAAGGTTCATTTTCTCATAAGTTGTAACCAAAATATCAAATTTGGTTGTGTTGCCACTTTCTTCAACCAAATGCTGTTCAAATCCATCCAATTCAATGGCACCACTTGCCTTTTCTACTTCTATTCCAATGGATCCTAAATCCCGATGTAATTGAATATAGATTTGATTAACCAATGCTTTTGTGGGCACGACATAGGCAACCCACCCACCCTGATTTTTAAATTGGTTTAATGCCTGTAGAATACGGTACTCGGCAATCATGGTTTTTCCGCTTGACGTAGGTAAATTTACTACAATAGCTCTGTGAGCTGGATTCAATAATTCCCCTTCAATAATGGACTCTCTCTGAGGATACATCAATTCAAAAAACCCTTTATCCTCTTTTCTTGAAATGAACTGGTTAAAACGAGTCACCCAGTTGTTAATACCTCTTGTGGTGTACCAAATAGTATTACGAACCATTTTGACTGAAAAGGCTTCAAAATACTGGTAAAACAAGCTTAGGCTGATATTTCCTGATTTTTGGGCATACTCTCCAGATAAGTTAAGGTGATAATGCAATGGTGTCTCTGGTTCCAGCGGTCTACCTTCCATTAAATATTGCCCAAGTATTTCTATGCTTTTGGCGAAATGATATAATGAAACTAATTCTGCAGCACCATAAGGACGACTTTCTTCATTAACTTGATTGAGAAAATTATTCTCGAAATTATTTTGCTCACTTCTGAGTTGGTTTATCAATTCTACTGCCAGTCCTACTTCATGCCAGGAGTCTTTTTTTACCAGATTGACAATTGCTTTAAAGGAAATAGTAAGAATTCTATTGTTCCAATCTGCTCCGGCTTCAAGGTTATTAAATACCGATTCACTTGTTTTAAGGTATTGTTTGACAAAATGCCAATGTTCACCTAAATACCCAAAAGCAATGAGCTTGAATTGCTCAATGATGAAATATTCACTCTCTGTATTAATTGAAATTTGACTGGCAATATCGAAAAAGACAGAGCAAAGAGCTTTAAATTCTGTAGAATCTCTTTCATCCCAAAGTTCTATAATTCTGAGCTCACATAGTTCCTTAGCCTTCTCAAGCTGTGTTAAGTCTTCATTTGTTAGGCTGACTTCTTCAAACCGTTTCGATAGTTTTGCTTTTTGAATGAGCGCACTGATTCCTTCAAGCATATCAGGGTATGCACGTTCGAGATAGTTATATTTTATCTGAATGCTCATTCAGCTTTTCCGTTTATTATTTCTATCCAATCTTCTTTACGTATGGGCAAATACATAGCCAAGAGCTTTATTCCTTTAGGTTCTAAAACATGGTCTTTCAATCTCCCGTAACTAGGTGAAATATCCCTTTCGTCAGAATCAACATCTCTAACTAAAACACCAATAAGGTGATAATATTCAATACTTGAATAGTATGCTCTTTGACTTTCTTCGAAGTCCGATCGGAATTGGTGTTCTTCGGGGAAATGTCGCATTTTATTTTTGAGATAACTGATCAAAACGAGTCTTTTGCTTCTGTCATTGTATAAACCCCTTAACTGGCTTTCTACTCCTTTTGAACCAGTCATTACTTGTGGTGGTCGGTTGGCTGTTTCAGAAGAAGTTTTAACTTCTCCAAAAAGAAAAAGCACTTGATCTTCAACTTCAATAAATCCAACTAAGTCTGCTCCCGTTTTATTACCCTTGGGGTTTCGGGCATCTCTGTTTTCATTCCAGTGAAAACGACAAGAAAATTCTTGTTCCAAAATGACCTCAGCATAAGCCTCCCCAACCCGAAATTGTTGTACTGCTATTTCTTTATTCTCTAAAGCCTGAATATCAGCCAACAAACCATCACTTACTTCAAACCCAGTCTCATCCCTCAGTGTTCTTAATCTATCCAAAGAATCTTGCGATTCCTCACGATCTTGCAAATTATCCATAACAGCATCCTGCAAGTGACGACGACATTCCTGTTCATCAATACTAACTCCCTGATAGCTTCTTTTCAGGGTTTCTATGTGTTCAAACAGTACATTCATTTAATTCATCAACCTAATTAGCTTAATTCAAAATCAAGATGGTAAAAATGTTTGCATTTTTCGTTGTTCGCAAGTTCCAAAATCAAACTCTTTTGGTTTTTTTAGTATTGGGCTGTGTGTAAGAAAAAACCAAATGTGTGCATATACCTTGTCCTTTTTTGCATGAAGCACAACTTGTCTAAATACTGGCATCACACCCATTTAGCCACCCCATAGGGCAGGTAACCAACTATAGTCAATATAGACAAATTTGGTTGTTTTCCGGTTAGAAGCTCCTGGCAGCGGTGGCCTATCCCAAAGGGATCCCTATGGGATAATATCAAAAAATACCTAAAATCACCAAAACACTTACTAAAACAACGGTTAAAGAGGCCCGAATGACGGCTTTATACTTATCTCACCAATTAGGGCTCCTTTTAAACAATTTTAAGCCTTTAGAATATTTGATTCCATTTCCTAGATGTGAGATGTCGACGGCACTCCAAGGTGCAAAAATAAATATAAACAGCTAGACTTTTTTGGGTGGCGCAACGGTTACGTATGTTAGGTGCTCACTCATGCTACACCATTCACATACATTTCGAAAAACTTCCCAGTTGTCAAATTATATTTTATAGACCAAAAGGAGCTTCCACCATCATGGACCACGATCCAATTCTCATGTGATTTAGTGAGGAATTATTTGTTGTTCCAAACAAAATTAATTTCAACAATTTTATCTCCGTCATCAGTTGACAGCCCAATATATTGTCGATAATACTTTGGCAATTTTCGGTGAATCACTGGGCCCAATCCTCTCCCTTGGTTTAACTTTGGATTATTTAGAACCTTGATTTCATTTTCAAGTTGATTCTCAATTAATTTGATTAAATCTAATGTTGGCGTAAAATGTCCAGGTATTGAATCCTCTCTAAATCCAAGTAGCATGTCAAAGTTTGAAGGAAAAATCACACCTTCGTACTGCTTGGTCTTTATTGAAATAGGCTAGGCTCAGTCTGAGTTTCTATTACTCCTATAAAAGAGATGGTTAATATCAAGATAAACGATTTCATCATAGTGGATTTGCGCCAAACTTGTTTAAATACTGGCATCTTACCCGTTTAGCCACCCCATAGGGCAGGTAACGAACTATAGTCAATATAGGTAAATTTGATTGTTTTCCTGTTGTAAGCTTATGGCAGCGGTTTTTTTGGAACAGGAATATTTGCAACTTTAACCCGGTGTATGCATTGGCAAGCACGTAGTAGCTGTTTCTTAAAATTATTAAACCATGAACATAAAA
>QILY01000313.1 GCA_003232155.1 Maribacter sp. | reverse complement strand
TCCGAACCAAATTAGTGATGGTCCAAAACATAAAAAGAATGGTAAACGCACTTGATGCCCCTGATACAAAATTTACCATGCGTGCTATTTGGTCATTGCCAAAGGCGAACATAGCAAAAAATGCACCTATTATTTGTAGTAAAGGCGCACCTGGTGGGTGGCCAACCTGCAATTTTGCCGAGGTGGCAATATATTCACCGGCATCCCAGAAACTACTTGTGGGTTCAACGGTAATGAAATAAATAATAAATGCTATAAAAAATACGGACCATCCGAAAATAGTGTCCCATTTCTCGAAGTTCTTTGAAAACATGCAATCTATGGTTTAACCTTGAAGCGAATTTATGAATAAAAATAGATTTCTGAGCAGATTTTGATAAATCGTTAACAAGGTAGGTAGTATGATTTTTATAGTATTTGTATTGAAAAATATTTGCGCAAACCAAACTTTGTTTTAAATTTGCACGCTCTTACAGGTATTGGCCCATGGTGTAATTGGTAACACACCGGTTTTTGGTACCGACATTCAAGGTTCGAGTCCTTGTGGGCCAACAAGTGATAAGATAAATCCTAGTGTCTTTAATGATGTTAGGATTTTTATTTTCGCTAGTTTATATTAATCATTCCTCCATTCTTCAGTTGTGTTCTGGTCTTCAGAAGGGGTTTCGTTACCTAGCTCTTCTATAGTCTCGTCTTTTATTTGTTGGGTCAATACATCTTCGGCTTCATTCCGCAACAAAATTTCTTCATCTATTTCATCAAGCATCGTCCTCATTTTACGTTTATCCTTAATCATAGCCCAAGTCATTATAAGACTAGTGACAATAATTACAAAAAGTAAGATTCCTGATTCAAAATTGGCAATTTCAGCCTCTTTAGGAATAGCGTAGAAAAGGAGTACTGTTATTAGGCCCCTTGGAGCTATAAAAAGCTGCGGCAACATGTCTTTTCCAATAAAAACACGAAGTACCAAGAAACGTATTCCATATATGGATGCTATAATCAGTATACTGACCAAAGCTACATTTAAACTGAGTAGTGATGATAATACTATGGTGATTCCGAAAATGACAAAGAAAAAAGTACGTATAACAAAAGCAGTCTCTAGGGTAATAATGTGTAGCTCATGATATATTTGTTGTATTCTTTCATACTCAAGAAAAATAGCCGTTTTGCCAGGGAAAAATAATTTGATGTTTTTAATAATAAGGCCAAATATTAAGATAATGATAAGTGATGAAAGATGCATTTTTTTGCCAATGGCATAGAGCAAAAGGAGTACGGCAATTAGTAAAAACAATTTTGCCTGGCTTTTTATGCGCTGAAACACTAAGATGATAGCATAACTTGCTACTATGGCAATGACAATAGTTAATAGAGTGTTTCCTGCGAAACCAGCAATTCCAACATCTTCGGCAGGATTTAGTCTGCCTGCTAAAAAGTAGAACATCATAATGCCCATAATATCTGAAAAAGTGCTTTCGTAAATATGAAATTCTTTTTTTTGTTCTGGAAGTCCACCTACGCTGGGTATAATTATAGCACTTGATAAAATAGATAAGGGTGTAGCGTATAACCATGCAGATGCCATAGTCATATTAGGTATGAACTGATATAAAATCAATGCAGCTATATATGCAGAGCCTACAAGGCCGATCATAGCAATAGCCATTGATTTTAGAATCGGAATTAATTTTTCGCGCTTTAATTCAAGTTCTAAAGCGGCTTCCAATACAATCATAATTAAACCTACAGTGCCTAAAATTTCAAGGGTTCCTTTGAAATCGGGAATATCAGGGATAAAATAACCAAGTACGATCTTTAAGATAATACCCAGTACAATGAGCATTAATACTGACGGAACATTCGTTTTTTTTGAAATACCGTTGAACCAAAATGATAAAACAACAATAATTGAACCCCCAATGATGAGGTTGTATAATGAGAAAATTTCCATGAATATATGAGTTAGGTTATTTGGTTTTTTCTAAAGTAGTTAAAAATACTATTTAATGATTGATTATAGGATAGGTAGATATTAAAAATAATGTATATTTGTGCGCTGAAAGAATATAAATGTATTCATGAGGGGACAATTTAGTCCTCTTTTTTATTTCTTAGTGTTATGTTTAAGAAAAAAGTCACTGAACTTTTGAATGACGCCCTAGCGGAAGATGGAAATCTGTTTTTGATTGATTTTTCAATCACTACAGACAATAAAATCAATGTTATTTTAGATGGGGATGAAGGAGTTACAGTACAAGACTGTATGAAAATAAGCAGGGCTATCGAGCATAATTTAGATCGTGAAGAAGAAGATTTTTCTTTAGAAGTGGCCTCGGCAGGTGCGGCATCGCCAATGGTTTTGCCTAGACAATATAGAAAGAATATAGGTAGAAAAGTAGAAGTGAAGACCAGTGAAGAGGTTTACGAAGGGAGCTTAACAGGTGCCACTGAAGATAGTATTGTTTTAGAATGGAAAGCACGGGAACCCAAACCCATAGGAAAAGGGAAAATTACGGTTCAGAAAAAAATGGAAATCAATTTTTCTGATATTAAAGAAGCAAAGGTCATATTAAAATTTTAAGGTAATAATTAAGAATGGAAAATATTGCGCTAATTGAATCGTTTTCAGAATTCAAAGATGACAAATTCATTGATAGGGTAACATTGATGGCGATTTTGGAAGATGTGTTCCGAAATGCCCTCAAAAAGAAATTTGGTTCAGATGATAACTTTGATATTATTATCAACCCTGATAAAGGGGATTTGGAAATATGGAGAAACCGTATTGTTGTTGAAGATGGTGAGGTAGAAGAGCCAAATGAGGAAATATCACTTTCTGAAGCTCAAAAAATAGAGCCTGATTTTGAAGTAGGTGAAGATGTTTCTGAAGAGGTTAAGTTGATGGAATTGGGTAGAAGAGCCATCCTTGCGTTGCGTCAAAACCTGATTTCTAAAATCCATGAACATGATAATACTAACATTTATAAGCAGTTCAAAGATTTAGAAGGTGAGATTTACACAGCTGAAGTTCACCATATACGTCATAAAGCGATTATTTTATTAGATGATGATGGCAATGAGATTATCCTTCCTAAGGATCGTCAAATTCCTTCTGATTTCTTTAGAAAAGGAGATAATGTTCGCGGAATTATTGAAAGTGTTGAATTAAAAGGTAATAAGCCTTCAATCATCATGTCAAGAAGTTCCCCTAAATTTTTAGAGCAATTGTTCTTCCAAGAAATACCTGAGGTTTTTGATGGTTTGATTACGATTAAGAAGGTAGTTCGTATTCCTGGTGAGAAAGCAAAAGTAGCTGTTGATTCATATGATGACCGTATTGATCCAGTAGGCGCTTGTGTAGGTATGAAAGGGTCTCGTATTCATGGTATTGTTAGAGAATTGGGTAATGAGAATATTGATGTTATCAATTGGACAGCTAATCCACAATTGTTGGTGACTAGGGCTTTGAGTCCTGCAAGAGTTTCTTCAGTGAAACTGAATGACGAGAAAATGACCGCTCAAGTGTATCTAAAACCTGAAGAGGTTTCTAAAGCAATTGGTAGAGGAGGTCATAATATTCGTTTGGCAGGTCACCTCACAGGTTATGAGATCGATGTGTTTAGAGAAGGTGTTGAAGAAGATGTTGAACTTACTGAGTTTTCTGATGAAATTGATACTTGGATTATTGAAGAATTCAAGAAAATTGGTATGGATACCGCTAGAAGTGTACTAGAACAAGATATTGCTGATCTCGTCAAAAGAACAGATCTTGAAGAGGAGACAATAACAGAAGTTGTGCGTATACTAAAAGCAGAATTAGAAGAATAGCTATATATTAGCAGTAGTTTAGAGTGATTTAAAAAGAATAGGATTCAGTGTTTATGGCAGAAAATGCAACAATAAGGCTTAATAAAGTTCTCAGAGAACTTAATATTTCATTAGACCGAACGGTAGAATATCTATCGTCAAAAGGTCATGAAATAGAAGCGCGCCCTACCACCAAGATTTCCGAAGAGGTACATCAGGTGTTATTGGACGAGTTCCAAACGGATATGAGCAAGAAAGTTGCATCCAAAGAAGTTGGTGAGGAAAAGCGAAAGGAAAAAGAAGCTATACGTGTTCAATCGGAACAAGAGCAAGAGGAAAGAAGACTGGCTCGTGAAAAAAGATCTACTAGCGTTATTAGGGCAAAAGCCGAACTTGCGGGTCCGAAGACAGTTGGTAAAATTGATTTGAACCCAAAGAAAAAAACCGAACCTGTAGCGGAAGAAAAAGTTGAAGAGGTAAAGCCTGCAAAAAAAGAAGTCAAGAAGCAAGAGGTGGTTAAGCATGAGACTGTTTCGCCAAAGCTTACCGGTCCAAAGATTGTTAAGCAACCAAAACCAGAGGCAGTTGAAGAAGTTGCTGAATCTAAGGTCGAGACAGTTAAAGAAGAAGTTGCTGAAAAAGTAGATGAGGAAACTGTTGTTGAAAATAAAAAACTTACAACGCAATATAAAAAGCTTTCCGGTCCTAAAATAACAGGTGATAAAATAGATCTCACCAAATTTCAGAAACCTAAGAAAAAGGAAGCTAAGCCAGCTACTAATGCAGATAAAAAGAAGAGAAGAAAACGTATTATAAGTAATAAGCCAGGTGGTAATACTGCTGCTATCGGTAGAGGTCCTGCTAGGGGAAGTGCTGCTGCAAGAAAAGGGGGGCAGCGTTTTGGATCTGTTGCTAAAGTAGAGCCTACTGAAGCAGATGTTCAAAAACAAGTGCGTGAAACTTTAGAAAAACTTCAAGGTAAATCCAAGAAAGGTAAAGGCGCTAAATATAGAAAAGATAAAAGGGATCAACACCGTCAACAAACAGAAGTTGATCTTGAGATACAAGAAATTGAAAGCAAAACGCTTAAGGTTACAGAGTTTGTTACGGCAAATGAGGTGGCTACGATGATGGATGTTCCTACTACTGAGATTATCTCGGCCTGTATGTCTCTTGGGCTCATGGTTACTATGAACCAAAGATTGGATGCGGAGACACTTTCTATTGTTGCTGATGAATTTGGGTATGAAGTTGAGTTTGTGACGGCTGATATAGAAGAAAGTATTCAAGAGGAAGAAGATGCTCCTGAAGATTTAAAACCAAGAGCGCCCATAGTAACAGTAATGGGTCACGTAGACCACGGTAAGACCTCTTTGTTAGATTATATTCGTGAAGAAAATGTAATTGCTGGTGAAAGCGGTGGTATTACACAGCACATTGGTGCGTATGGTGTAACCCTTGCTGACGGACAAACAATATCGTTTTTAGATACTCCTGGTCACGAAGCTGCGTGCGCGTGGTGCACAAGTGACTGATATTGCAATTATTGTAATTGCGGCCGATGATGATATTATGCCTCAAACAAAAGAAGCGATTAGTCACGCACAAGCAGCGGGAGTTCCCATAGTTTTTGCTATAAACAAGATTGATAGGCCAACGGCCAATCCTGATAAGATTAAAGAAGGTCTTGCCCAGATGAACCTTTTGGTCGAAGATTGGGGCGGTAAGATTCAATCGCACGATATTTCAGCAAAAACAGGTGATGGCGTAAAAGAATTATTAGAAAAAGTACTGTTGGAAGCTGAGCTTTTAGAGCTGAAAGCTAATCCTGATAAATTAGCTGTTGGTACAGTTGTAGAAGCATTTTTGGATAAAGGAAAAGGATATGTTTCTACGATTTTAGTACAAGCGGGAACATTGAGAATAGGCGATTATGTTTTGGCAGGTACTACTAGTGGTAAGATCAAAGCAATGCAAGATGAGCGTGGTAATATTGTAAAAGAAGTAGGTCCGTCAAGACCTATATCCATACTTGGTTTAGACGGAGCGCCACAAGCTGGTGATAAGTTCAATGTTTTGGATGATGAACGAGAGGCTAAACAAATTGCTACTAGGAGGTCACAGTTACAGCGTGAACAATCTGTTCGTACACAGCGTCATATCACTTTAGATGAAATTGGAAGACGTATTGCATTAGGAGGCTTTAAAGAATTGAATATTATCTTAAAAGGTGATGTTGACGGTTCGGTCGAGGCTTTAACCGATTCTTTCCAGAAACTTTCTACTGATGAAATTCAAGTGAATATTATACATAAAGCAGTAGGTCCCATCACTGAATCGGATGTATTGTTGGCATCAGCATCAGACGCTGTTATTATTGGCTTTAATGTAAGGCCAATGGGTAATGCAAGACAGGTAGCTGATAAGGAGGAAATTGATATCAGAATGTATTCTATTATATATGATGCAATCAATGACCTTAAAGATGCAATGGAAGGAATGCTTTCCCCAGAAATGAAAGAAGAGATAACTGGTACCGCTGAAATTCGCGAGACCTTTAAGATTTCAAAAATTGGAACGGTTGCAGGTTGCATGGTTACCAATGGTAAAATCTTTAGAAACTCTAGCATACGATTAATTCGAGATGGCGTGGTAATTTACACAGGTGAATTATCCTCATTAAAACGATTTAAAGACGATGCAAAAGAAGTGGCCAAAGGTTATGATTGTGGTCTTCAAGTGAAAAACTATAATGATATTAAAGAATTGGATATTGTAGAGGCTTTTCAAGAGGTAGCCGTAAAGAAAAAGCTAAAGTCTAAATAAAAGAATGTCATGCTGAGCGCAGTCGAAGCGCAAGGAACATAAAAGTTTTCTTTTGTCTAATTTCCCGAATTATGTATGGAAACCCCATAACGAAGTTCTAATGCATAATCAGGGGTTTAATAAAAACAGACATAAAAAAATCGAGCTATTTGCTTGATTTTTTTGGTTTTAATAACATTGCATCAGGATACTTTTTACGAACCTCTGTAAATTTTCGCTCGGCTTCGAGTTTTGTTTTGAAACGCCCAAGACGGATCTATTTTTGAATACATATTCGGAAAGTCTTTCTCTACGCTTGCCTTAATGTTTTGTGCTTTGGCATATGAGCCAAAGCCTACCTGTATTCTATAGTATTTTGAAGTTTCATTTGCCGATTTATAAATTTTTAACAAATCAGGAATTCTTTCATCTTGTTCAATGTTTATAATTCCTTGTTGGGCATTTGCAAAGTTTACCAAGCAAGTGAATAAGAGGGCATAGGCAAGTATTTTCATAGTATTGAATATAGTGTATGGCAAAAGTAATTTTTTAAACCTTAAACAAAACAAAACAAACTTATTTAGAACAGTTATAAATTATAAATTATCAATCCGTTAACATTTTCCAAATAAAGTCTATGTCGTATTTTTGCATCCAAATTTAGGCGACGTAATACTGTTATGTAATAATTATCATGCCAAAATTTAGATTGAAATATTCTATATATGAAAAAGGTTACATACCGCAATCAAATTTCTAAAGTTTTAGGTATCGGTC
>QILY01000142.1 GCA_003232155.1 Maribacter sp. | reverse complement strand
ATAGAATTTTTGAATAAAATATTGGCAAAAGATACAGGTTCTCCAAATTCATCAATGACTATACCACCTACTTTAGTCTGCGCAGTTAAATAAAAAGTAAAAAGAACTGTTATCGCAAAAAGAATTTTTTTCATTTATATTTTATATTCCGGCTTCTATTTTTATCAAATAGCGTACCATAAAAAAAGCTTCGTCTACCTGTATTTTGGTTAACGAAGCAAATCTACCTTTCCAAAAGCGTTTCTATTACCTATATAACACTTTCTTAACAGCTTTGACAACATCTTCATAGTTCGGCAACCATTCAGCCAGTAATACTGGAGAATATGGTGCAGGAGTATCTGCTGTATTTATTTTTTCAATAGGAGCGTCTAAATAATCAAAAGCATGTTTTTGAACGTGAAAAGTAATTTCAGTGGCCACATTACCAAAAGGCCATGCTTCTTCTAAAATCACCAATCTATTTGTTTTCTTTACAGATGTCAATATCGCTTCATAATCCATCGGCTTCACAGTGCGCAAATCAATGATTTCACAACTTATATCTTCTTTTGCCAATTCATCGGCAGCTTTATCTGCCTCTTTAATGATTTTTCCAAAAGAAACAATAGTTACATCGCTACCCGTTCTTCTAATAGCCGCAACACCTAACGGAATGGTATAATCACCCTCTGGCACTTCGCCCTTATCACCATACATTTGTTCTGACTCCATAAAAATAACAGGGTCGTTATCGCGAATAGCTGCTTTCAATAAACCTTTGGCATCAGCCGGGTTCGAAGGCACTACAACCTTAAGACCTGGGCAATTTGCGTACCAGCTCTCAAAAGCTTGTGAGTGCGTTGCCGCTAATTGACCTGCAGAAGCGGTTGGGCCTCTAAATACGATAGGGCAAGGAAATTGTCCGCCAGACATCTGGCGAATCTTAGCTGCATTGTTTATAATCTGATCTATACCTACCAAAGCAAAGTTGAACGTCATAAATTCAACTATAGGTCTATTACCGGTCATTGTAGAACCTACTGCAATACCAGCAAAACCTAATTCAGAAATTGGCGTATCTATAACACGTTTATCCCCGAATTCAGCAAGCATACCTTTTGAAGCCTTATAAGCTCCATTATATTCAGCAACTTCTTCACCCATTAAATAAATGGATTCATCATTTCTCATTTCCTCAGACATTGCCTCACAAATGGCTTCCCTAAACTGCAGTGTTTTCATGTAAATCGAATTTTTTGTACTAAACGCATGCAAAAATAGGAAAATATATGTCATAATACGACCCCCTTGAAATCAAAAAAAGTTATGAATTTACTTCTACTTTTTCTTTTACCTGCGAATCATACATTTTACACTCTAATTTTGGCGCTTTTGAATACCGTAACCAAGGTAAATTGACTTCATTAAAGTGCAAAAGTTGTACTTCTCCGTTCCAAATAAAAAGCACAAAAAAATTCAAATATTTACTATGCACGCATAATAAATTTCAAAATTAATACCTATCTTAGCCCAGTCATTTTAAAGGCTTGATTTTATGAAAATACTAGTTTGTATAAGTAATGTACCTGACACTACTTCAAAAATAAATTTTACCGATGGCGATACCAAATTTGATACCAATGGGGTTCAATTTGTTATCAACCCTAATGATGAATTTGGTTTAACAAGAGCCATGTGGTTCAAAGAAAAACAAGGCGCAAGCGTTCATGTAGTAACTGTGGGAGGAACTTCAACAGAGCCAACCATCAGAAAAGCACTGGCCATTGGTGCAGATGAGGCAATTAGAGTAAATGCAGAACCTACCGATGGTTTTTTTGTAGCCGAACAGTTAGCTGATGTGGTTAAAAATGGGGGTTATGATTTGGTAATTGCCGGAAGGGAATCAATTGATTATAATGGTGGTATGGTGCCTGGCATTCTAGCTACTTTATTAGATATGAATTTTGTAAACACCTGTATCAGTTTAGAAGTTGATGGAACTAACGCAACTGCAATGCGTGAAATCGATGGTGGAAAAGAAAAAATCGCCACTAGCCTGCCTTTAGTTATTGGCGGACAAAAAGGCTTAGTAGAAGAAAGTGATTTAAGAATACCCAATATGCGCGGTATCATGATGGCACGAAAAAAAACCTTGAATGTAATTGAACCTGTTGCTGCCCAAAAAGCAACTGAAGACATTAAATTTGAAAAACCAGCAGCTAGGGGTGCTGTGAAATTGGTAGATAATGTTGATGATTTGATAAATCTACTACATAACGAGGCGAAGGCTATTTAAACACTATAAAAAAGAAAACAAATGTCAGTTTTAGTATATACAGAATCAGAAAACGGGAAATTCAAAAAGAACGCTTTTGAAGTAGCTTCTTATGCAAGTGCCCTTGCTAAGAAATTGGGCACATCGGCAACCGCTATTTCTTTTAATGCAGAAGACCCAAGTAGCTTAGGAGCTTACGGAGTTTCTAAAGTCTTAAATATTTCCAATGCTAATTTAAATACCTTTAATGCAAAAGCATATGCAAACTCAATTGCAGAAGCAGCAGCTCAAGAAGATGCAAAAACAGTTGTCGTTAGCTCAAGTGCTGATACAAAATTTCTAGCTCCTCTCTTGGCAGGTAAATTAAAAGCGGGTTATGTTCCTAATGTAGTTGCAGCTCCGGAAAGCACTAGTCCGTTTACCGTAAAACGTACCGCATTCAGTAATAAAGGTTTTGCATATACCCAAATTAATTCTGATGTGAAAATTATTGGTGTTTCAAACAATTCATTTGGCATTCATGAAGATTCCACTAGTGCAGCTTCAGAAAACTTTAACCCTTCATTAAATGATGGTGATTTCAATACCAAATCAATTGAAATAGATAAAGTTGTAGGCAAAGCAACTATAGCCGATGCCGATATTGTAGTATCGGGCGGAAGAGGCTTAAAAGGACCAGAGAACTGGGGAATGATCGAAGAGCTGGCTAATGTTCTTGGTGCCGCAACAGCATGTTCAAAACCTGTTTCGGATCTAGGGTGGAGACCACACGGAGAACACGTAGGCCAAACCGGAAAACCTGTAGCCAGTAATCTTTATATAGCTATCGGAATCTCAGGTGCCATTCAACATTTGGCAGGTGTAAGCTCATCAAAAGTAAAAGTAGTCATCAATACAGATGCAGAAGCTCCTTTCTTTAAAGCAGCAGATTATGGTATTGTTGGAGATGCCTTCGAAGTAGTTCCGCAACTTATCGAAAAATTAAAGGAATTTAAAGCGCAAAACGCTTAATTTTTGTTAATTTGTGCCCCTGAAGGGTTGTTTAAATAACAGGTATACTCCCTTATTTAAACAACCCTTTTTTAGTTCCAAAAACATTATGAGTTTAGTCCGATTAAAAATTAAAGGTATTTCGTATAGCCAGACACAAAATGGCGCATATGCCCTAATACTGAATGAAGTTGATGGTGACCGTAAATTACCTATCGTTATTGGAGCTTTTGAAGCACAATCAATAGCCATTGCGCTAGAAAAGGAAATTAAACCTCCTCGACCACTTACCCATGATCTGTTCAAAAAATTTTCAGACCGTTTTGATATTGTCATAAAACAAGTCATCATTCATAAATTAGTTGATGGTGTCTTTTATTCAAGTATCATTTGTGAACGCGATAAAATTGAAGAGATTATTGATGCGCGCACCAGTGATGCCATTGCATTGGCCCTTCGTTTTAATGCACCAATCTTCACCTACAAAACTATTTTAGATAAAGCAGGGATCTTCTTGAAATTCTCTTCAAAAGACAAGGATAAAGAAGATAATGATGATAGCATTATAGTTGATGAAATTTTACAAGAAGGAGAAACCATAGAAATCGAACAAGGCGCCACAGATGGCTACACCGAATTGACCATTGACGAACTCAACAAAGAATTGGATAAAGCCGTAGCCAACGAAGACTACGAAAAAGCAGCAAAACTGCGTGACGAAATATCAAAACGCAATTAATTAAATCGCAAGTACTCATATGAAAACCAAATTTTGGATTCTTTTACTTGCTCTCTTTATTATTTTTCCGTCAATTGCACAAGGCACTATTTCGCCTGAAACTATTTCTGAAGTTGCTGATACTACGGTTATAGATGATATTGCTTCTCAAAATACCCCCCAGGCCATACCAAATTCCGGATTTTCATTCAATAGCTTATGGCGTGGAATACTAGGAATGTTAGTTTTACTTCTGATTGCTTTTTTATTCAGTTCAAATCGAAAAGCTATTAATTGGAAAACTGTTGGTATAGGGTTGGGTATTCAATTAATTATTGCAATTGGAGTATTGAAAATACTTTTTATTCAGCTTATATTTGAATCAATAGGAAAAGTCTTCATCAAAATCTTAGAGTATACCCAGGCCGGTAGTAAATTTCTTTTTGAAGGCCTAGTAGCAGATACCAGCACCTTCGGCTATATTTTTGCCTTTCAGGTACTACCGACCATTATTTTCTTTTCGGCATTGACCTCCCTTCTTTTTTATCTAGGGATAATTCAAAAAATCGTAAAAGGATTAGCATGGTTGCTATCAAAAAGCTTGGGAATATCTGGAGCCGAAAGCTTATCTGTTGCAGGTAACATTTTTTTAGGGCAGACCGAAGCTCCCTTATTGATCAAGGCATATTTAGAAAAAATGACCAAATCGGAAATACTTTTGGTTATGATTGGCGGAATGGCTACTGTGGCCGGAGCTGTTTTGGCTGCTTATATTAGTTTTTTAGGTGGAGAAGATAAAGTTTTGCAATTGGTTTTTGCCAAACACCTTTTAGCTGCGTCGGTAATGGCGGCGCCAGGTGCAATCGTAATTTCAAAAATGCTTTACCCACAAACGGAAGTTGTGAATACGGATGTCAGTGTATCTTCTGAGAAAATTGGTTCTAATATGTTGGATGCAATCGCCAACGGAACAACAGAAGGTCTAAAATTAGCGGTTAATGTCGGAGCTATGCTCTTGGTCTTTGTAGCGGTTATTGCTATGATTAATGGTATTCTCGAACTCACGGGAAGCATAGGCGGACTTAATGATTGGATAGCTAATAATACGACCTATGAAAAGTTCTCTTTAGAAGCGATTTTAGGAACCATATTTGCTCCTTTAATGTGGCTGATCGGCATAGCAAAAGAAGATATAATGTTGATGGGGCAACTTCTGGGTATAAAATTGGCCGCAAGCGAATTTGTTGGTTATATACAACTTGCCGAATTAAAAAATATGGCCAATGCCCAGCACTTCACCTACAACAAATCGGTCATTATGGCTACTTATATGCTTTGCGGCTTCGCAAACTTTGCATCTATTGGAATTCAAATTGGTGGTATAGGTTCTCTAGCACCCGGACAACGAAAAACCTTATCCCAATTCGGAATGAAAGCTGTACTTGGAGGTTCTTTGGCCTCCTTACTTTCTGCAACTATTGCTGGTATGAT
>QILY01000225.1 GCA_003232155.1 Maribacter sp. | reverse complement strand
GTAAAGGACTGTTCTTATAGAAAATACTCTCAATAATTGGCTGGTTCACCTCTAAATACATTTTATCACCTGATGATTTCACAAAATCGAGTGAATTGCTTCGTTCTATTACTATGATGGCACCTGTTTTAGATGCCGCCATTTTTTCACAAGCTGATAGAATTGCATCAATATCAATACTAGTGGTAAGACCTTCTTGCTTCAAAAATTTAAAATGCTTGTTGATGAAATTCCGTTTGTTTGCAAAATTGGTAGAACCTATCATGAGTAGAAATTTTCGTATCTCTTGTTGAAATACAATAATTAATGCGATAAGACCTACTTGCATAAAAGCGCCGACCATACTACTGATCATTTCCATACCCAGAAGCTCGGTAAGTTTCCAAAATGCCCAAACAATGACAATACCAATGAAAATATTAATGGCTACCGAACCACGAACCAATTTGTATACGTAGTAGAGAAGTACGGCGACTAAGATAATATCGATAATATCGGTAATCTTAAAGTCTATAAAATTCAGGAAATCCAAATGTGTGCCGTTTTTGTAAAATTAGGAAAAATAGATGAACAATATAATGCAATAGTATTTATAACCTGAGTTCGATTAATAGTGATTTCTCAGAAGCCGTGTAAATAGTAAGATTTGGAGGATAAAAACATAGTACTAACGGGTTAATTCAAGGCTTTTATCCTCCAAATCTTACTATTTAGACGGCTTATCTAGGGAATAGGTCTTGAATTGATTGTAATTTACTGACTGTGAGATTGATATTGATCGAACTCAGGTTTATAGCATTTGTTGATGCAATTTAACACATTCCATAGCCTCTTTTACATCATGAACCCGCAAAATGTTAGCTCCCTTTTGCAGTGCATATATATGCAATGCAGTTGTGCCGTTCAATGCATTTTTAACATCTGTTTGCAAAACTTTATAAATCATTGATTTTCTACTGAGCCCTGTAAGTATAGGTAGGTTCATGTTTTGAAATAAGTCTAGATTTTTTAGCAGCTCATAATTTTGTTCTACAGTTTTAGCAAAACCAAAACCAGGGTCAATGATAATGTCGTGTATTCCTAATTCTCTTGCTTTGGATACCCTTTCGGAAAAATAAAATAGAATATCCCGCACAAGATTTTCATAATTGGTGTGCTGCTGCATGGTTTGTGGGGTACCTCTCATGTGCATCATAATATAAGGCACTTTATATTTAGCAATGGTAGGTAGTATGTTTTGATCTTGAAACCCTGCGTAAATATCGTTGATTAATGCAGCGCCAGCTTCTATACATTCTGAAGCGACAACACTTCTGAACGTATCTATAGATATTAGAATATCTTTAAATTCTTTAGTAAGCAGATTTACAATTGGTGTTATTTTGCCCAGTTCTTCTTTTTCAGAAACATTTTTTGCTCCAGGTCTTGAACTATAGGCACCAATATCTATAAAAGAAGCACCTTCTGTCATCATCTTTTCTACTTGTTCTAAAATTGCTTTTTCATCTTTATATTTTCCCCCATCGAAAAAAGAATCTGGAGTGATATTAAGTATACCCATTATTTTGGGCTGGCTCAAATCAATTAAATTTCCTTTGCAATTTATGGTCATAGGGTTACTAAAAATTGAAGTTGAGCGGTTTGGTGAAACAAGTTAAAAGGGTGACCTTTGACAATCACTAGATTTTAAGCGAAATTTAAGCAAATTAGAAAGAAATTCATGCAACATACCTCTGAACAATATGATGCTGTTATAAAAATCTGTCGTGATTTATTTCAAAAAAAGATGAAAGATTATGGCAGCGCCTGGCGTATATTACGATTGCCATCACTTACGGATCAAATTTTCATCAAAGCGCAACGCATTAGAAGTTTACAAGAAAATGAGGTTCGTAAAGTAGATGAAGGTGAGCAATCTGAATTTATTGGTATTATTAACTACTCAATAATAGCATTGATCCAGTTAGAAAAAGGTATTGCTGAACAACCAGATTTAACTACTAAAGAAGCAGTTGCCCTTTTTGATACCTATGCATCAGGTACCAAGGTTTTAATGGAAAATAAAAACCATGATTACGGTGAGGCTTGGCGTGATATGCGAGTAAGCTCTTTAACTGATTTAATTCTTCAAAAATTACTTCGTGTAAAACAGATTGAAGATAACAAAGGAAAAACTTTGGTCAGTGAAGGTATTGCTGCGAATTATCAAGATATGGTAAATTACGCTGTTTTTGCGATGATACACCTAAATTCCAAATCTTAAAAGTAATATGAAATATATAGTAGGTTTTTCAAGAATATTTGTCGGTGTTTTATTTATTATAAGTGGATTTATAAAGCTGAACGATCCCGTAGGGTTTTCATTTAAATTAGAAGAATACTTTAGTCAAGGCGTACTCGATTTGCCTTTTTTTG
Organism: Maribacter sp.; assembly: GCA_003232155.1. Classification (GTDB taxonomy): domain Bacteria; phylum Bacteroidota; class Bacteroidia; order Flavobacteriales; family Flavobacteriaceae; genus Maribacter_C. The sequence continues at coordinate 3,334 of QILY01000225.1, read as the reverse complement.
AACCACATGCACTGACTATTTCAATATTGATCGTGATTTTTGAAGTACTGGTCGGAGTTATGCTATTAGTGGGCTTTCGAGTGAAATTTACCGTTTGGAGTCTTTTATTGATGATTGTCGGTTTCACTTTTCTTACTTTTTACGCTGCGTATTTTAATAAAGTGACCGATTGTGGGTGTTTTGGTGATGCCATAAAATTAACCCCTTGGGAGTCATTTACGAAAGATATTATTCTGCTCATTCTTATCACTATACTTTTTATTGGGCAAAAATACATACAAGCTATTTTTGGATCTAATCTCAAACGTATAATTACATTGGTTACGCTATTGCTATCAGTTATATATGTGTATTATGTATTGAACCATTTACCAGTTATTGATTTTAGACCCTATAAAATTAATGCTAATATTGAAGACGGAATGAATGTGCCCGAAGGTGCACCTGAATCAGTTTTTGAATACGCATGGAAATTTAAAACCGATGAAGGCGAAAAAATAATAGTTACCAATGGTAATTACCCTTCGGTAGAGGGAGAGTTCATTGATGTTGAAACTACAGAGATCCAAAAAGGATATGAGCCACCAGTACATGATTTTACCATTGAACAAAATGGTGAAGATCTAGCTTCATCGTTATTGAAAGAACCTAAACTGGTTATGATTATAGCTTATGACTTAAGAAAAACCAATATTGATGAATATTCTGAAATCAAAAAAATTACAGATACTGCTATCAAAAAAGGATATAAAGTTATTGGTATGTCTGCATCAAATAGTGAACAAACGAGTAAGTTAGTAAAAGACCATAAACTTAGTTTCGAATTTTATTTTACTGATGAAACTACATTAAAGACCATTGTTAGATCAAACCCTGGAGTCTTGGTATTGGAAAAAGGCACCATCAAACAAAAAGTACATTATAAGGATTTGGACGAATTAAGATTTGAATAGCTTCATGTTGTTAACATAGAAACGAGAAACAATTAATTGTAAAGAAAAGATGAGAAGTAAGATAGTAGCAGGAAACTGGAAAATGAACAAGAACTTGGAAGACACAAAAATTTTATTGACCGAGATTTCTGCAAAATTACCAAATACCCATGCAGAAGTAATGGTAGCACCAACTTATATTAACCTTTTAAGTGCTGTTCATAGTTTAGAATCTTCTGCAATTGAAGTAATTGCACAAAATATGCATTTTGCGGAAAGTGGCGCATATACAGGTGAAATATCAGCTGATATGCTATTGAATATCGGTATTAACACTGCGATAATAGGGCATTCTGAAAGAAGGGCTTATTTTGGGGAAACCGATGAGGTATTAGCTAAAAAAGTAGTTACGGCATTAGATAAGAATATTCGGGTAATGTTCTGTTTTGGTGAGGAATTGGAAGACCGTAAATCAGGTAATCATTTTAGTTTGGTCGAAAGTCAATTAAAAAACGCCTTATTTTCTTTAGATGCTAGTGCATGGAGTAAAATAGTGCTGGCTTACGAACCAGTTTGGGCAATAGGAACAGGAGAAACTGCATCGCCAGAACAAGCACAAGAAATGCATGCTTTTATTCGTAAGACCATTACTGAGGCTTATGATGCATCTGTGGCAAATAATGTATCTATTTTATATGGAGGAAGTGTAAAGCCGGGCAATGCTGAAGAGATTTTCTCAAAACCAGATGTTGATGGCGGTCTAATAGGTGGAGCATCTTTAGTAGCGGATGATTTTGTAGCCATTATCAAGGCTATCTAATAAATGGCCTATAAGATTGTCCTCTTGAGAGGACTTTAGGGGTGTTCTACGGAATGCTTGTTTTTTAAGGTTATGTTTTAGAAAGTTGTAGAATGATTTTTTTGAATTTAAATTATTGAATATCAGTTATTTGTTTGGACATTTCCATCAGTATCTTATTCAAAATGGATTTTTTTTTGATTTTGCTCGGTTGAATGGATAAATCCACAATATCATAAAAGAAAAAGTTTAAACGAGTTCTATAGTAAAGGCTAATGTCGAATACCATCTACATAGAATATAATTTCAAAATTTTACAACTACAACCAGCATCAGACATATTGATAGCAGAACTTGGCGAAGCCGGATTTGAAAGTTTTGTTGAGAATGAGGAGGGTGTTTTGGCCTATATTCAAAAAACGGATTGGAATACTGCTAGTATAGAAAACATTAATATTTTAAGCAATGATTTGTTTAAAATTGAATATCAATTTAAAGAAATTGAACAAGAGAACTGGAATGCTACTTGGGAGCAGAATTTTAACCCGATTCAAGTAGATGGAAAATGCGTTGTTCGTGCCCCGTTTCATGATAAACCTAAAGTAGAATTTGATATTGTCATAGAACCTAAAATGAGTTTTGGTACGGGGCATCATGAAACTACGCACATGATGCTACAGCATATTTTGAATCATGATTTTGAAGGGAAATCGGTTTTAGATATGGGCTGTGGCACTGGTATTCTAGCAATTTTGACTGCTATGAAAGATGCTGACAAAATAGATGCCATCGATATTGATGATTGGTGTTATTTGAACGCCAAAGAAAACGTAGTAAGAAACAATTGTGAGCAGGTAAATGTTTATAAAGGAGATTCAAGTTTGTTGGTCGACCAAAAATATGATGTGATTATAGCAAATATCAATCGCAATATTTTAGTAACAGATATTCCTAAATATGCCCAATGTTTAAATAAAAATGGAATGCTTTTCTTAAGTGGATTTTATGTTGAAGACATTCTTCTAATTTCCTCAAAGTGTAATGAAGTAGCGTTAAAATTTGAAAAAAAAATTGAAAAAAATAATTGGATTGCTGCAAAATATGTATTTTAGAACGTATTTAATAGTTGAACTCGTTTAAACTTTTTGTTTGAAACCGAAAATATGAATGCAAAATGGAATATTTGCAGATACCTGCCTGCCGTCAGGCAGGAAAGAAAAAGTTTAAACGAGTTCTTTGCCAAACTTATAACGATATGAGTATCAAAGAAAAAATATCGGAAGAATTACTTCTAGAAGAAGAGACCATAAAGCAAAATGAAATTGTTCTTTTCAATGATGAAGTAAATACATTTGACCATGTTATTGAAACATTGATTGATGTTTGTGATCATTCACCTGAGCAAGCTGAACAATGCTCGCTGATTGTTCATTATAAAGGAAAATGTACGGTCAAAACTGGAGAATATACTGATCTTGAGCCTAGATGCAGCAAATTACTTCAGGCTGGTCTAAGTGCTGAAATTGTATAGTATTAGTAAGTGGAAAAACTTGCTTTTAAGAACGCTATGCAAAGATCCCTAAGAATAACAGAAGTAGTAACC
>QILY01000085.1 GCA_003232155.1 Maribacter sp. | reverse complement strand
GAAATTGAAAATCATCGTCTGAATCACTAATAAAATTGTTTCCTGCGATAACGGCATTAAACGCAGCAGTATTACCAGTATTCACATATGACCTTAGTCGCAAAGAATTAATTAGTCTAGACCATTGATCCGTATCCCCACCATAAAAGAAATCGGTAGCACCTTGGGTTGCAGGGTCTGTAGCGAACAATGCTTCGGCTTCATCTAGTAAGCCAAAAGCACTGGCATATACTGATGCCCCGTCATCAAGCAGTGGAGCGGGAAACTCAGCGGCATTATTTGCCTGGGTAAAAGCTGCTTCCCCTAAGTAATCAACAAGCAAAAACAACATATGTGCTTGTAAAGTTTTACCTATGGCAATATGGAACGAATAATCGGTATCCGATTCTACATCAATAGCCTCTAGTCCACTTACATTTGTGAAAATACCTACGTTAGGAGCGGCGGATCCAATAAAATTTACTCCACTAGCATAGGTTCGTTCCCAAGTACCATCAAACGTATTACCGGGGTAATTGTTAAAATAGTTTCTTCCGAACATGTAATCTATACGGGTTAGCTCACCTCCACGGTTATTGAAAACCTGCATATTGGAAGCATAAGCCAATTGAATAGAGTTCAGGATCAAATTAGGATCACCTTGTGTAGGTGAAAGCTCATTTGGACTCACTCTAATATCCAAATCTGTTGTCTCGCACGAGTTCAAAAAAGAACCAGCGAAGAAGACCACCATTATATATTTTAGTATTTTTTTCATAATTATTTTAGAATTTAAATTATTTAGAATGATGCTCTTAGGCTTACACCAAAGCGTCTAGCACTTGGGCCGTTTAAATTATCGAACCCTGAACTGTTACCAACACCCGCACCTTGTACATTAGGATCAAAGTTGGCACCATCTGGTGTGTTGTAAGCATCAAACCAAAGATTGAAACCTTGCGCGGTAATACTTAAAGAACCAAAAGGTGTTTTGTCTAAGAACCTAGAAGGAAATGTGTACCCAAAAGAAACTTCTTGCAATCTTATTACAGATGCATCATATATCTTAAGTTCGGCAGGGCCGAACAAGATATTGCTAAAGAAAAACGTAGAGTTGTTTATTTGTCTAGTATTTGGAAGGCCAGTACTTTGACTTATACCTGGTAAAATATAGGTATTTTCTCTATCAAGCGTTTCTGTAATGATTCCTCTTCCTAATAAAGTTGCAATGGTATTCGATTGGATGTCACCTCCTCTGATATGATTGATTTGAAATCCAAAATTCCAATTCTTATATGACATGCTGTTGATAACATTCACGATATAATCTGGATTTGGATTTCCAATAATTGGAATATTACCGTCAAGATCCTGTTCTACTTCTACATAATCACCTCCATCATCAATTAAGAAGTTACCATCAGCATCGCGACCAATAGCTGTTCCTACAATAACACCTAATTGTTGACCTCTAATAGCGGCATTACCTGCACGAGAGAGCTGGCTACTACCGGCAAATATGATAATATCTTGTTCTTGCTCGGTAACAATAAACTTACTAGAGGTGAAATTAGCCCTTGTATTCCAATTAAACCCATCACTTTTATCACTTCTAAACCAATCAATGCCTAAATCAATTTCAACACCATCACCTTCAATTTTACCAACATTACTTTGTGTAAATCTAAAACCTGTAGATGCTGATAAAGGTTCACGAACGATCAAATCTCTAGTTGTACGATCAAAATACGTAAAATCTAAACTTACCCTGTTTCTCAAGAACTTAGATTCAAAACCAAATTCTATTTCAGAAAGAAGTTCAGGTTTTAAATCTGGATTTGCTCTAAAGCCAGCTACTTGGTTTGTAGTAACACTTCCGTCATCACCAGCTACTTGTGTGTTTTGCTCAACAAAGCCTAAAGTAGGGAAGCCGGTCGGGAAAGTTGCTGATTGCCCGATACCTGCTCTTATTTTTAAGAAGTTCAAGCCTTTTTCTGATTTAATACCAGGGAAAGCTTGCGTTGGTAAAAATGATACACTTGCACTAGGGTAGGTTTGGCTATTATTCGCAGTAGATAAATTAGATACCCAATCGGTTCTAGTAGATAGGGTTAAAAACAACATATTGTCATAATCAAAAGTTGCTTGCCCTAAAATACCTGCAATATTTCTTCTTTGGGAAAACTGTATCGGAAGTTGATTCTGAAAATTAAAGTGCCTTTTTACACCATATACTATCTGCCCTGTACTTCTAACACCTTGCTGGTCGAATTCAGTAGAACGTGTAGTTGCACCAACATTGAAAGTCATTCCCAATTTTTCAGATAGATCATAGTTGCCATTTAAAGCTAAATAATGATCCCAAATCGTATTGTTGTTATCGAATGTATTTAAGAAGCCAAAAATCGCATCAGTGAAATTCACACCACCTTTGTTAGATGATTGCACATTGCGTTCATTGTAAAAATCTAGACCTCCACGGTAGGTCAGGTTCAAATTATCATTAATGCTATACTGTATAGAAGCATTCCAAAAGACACGATTGGTTAATTGGTTATTGCTGATATTTTTCTCAATCCATCTTGGGTTGATAATGTCATTACCATTTCGATAGTACACACTCGAAAAATCGATAGGGTTTTCAAAGGGCAATCCTAATAAATCAACACTTCGAGGGGTAAAAAATACATTGGCAAACAATGAAAGACCTTCGGTGCCATTACCTCTACTCGCTGCAATAGGAGGTGAGGTATAGTCGGTTCTCGAAAAGTTCATCGTGGCTGAAACGGTAAACTTGTTAGATAGTTTAGATCGTCCGCCAACAGATAAGGTTGATCTGGTCAATGAGTTTCCAGGCACAAAACTATCATCGTCTAAATATCCAAAATTCACATTATAAGAGGTATTACCATCTGCGGTAGTACCGTTAACATTAATAGAAGTACTCGATGTAGCACCATCAGTAAAAAATGCGTCCAATGAATCATAAGGTCTCCATTCGTACCGTGCGCCTTGAAGCTCAGGAAATGCATCTCTAGTAGCTGCTACGTTTGTTGTTGAAAATGGATGTTCTAAAGTTCCGTTCGCATCAATTAAAGGTTGTCTTCCCCATCCTGCAACGCCACCTTCATCAAAACTAGGTCCCCAATTACTAAAGAACCAGCCAAAGTTTTGATCAAATCCATTGCCAAATTGGTTTTGTAAATCTGGAGATGATGCAAATTGGTTAACAAAATACGACTGACTTACAGTAATTTCTGTTTTTTTTGGGCCTCCAGTTGCAGCACCAGCTTTAGTAGTAATAAGAATAACTCCGTTCTTACCCTGTGATCCATAAAGAGTAGCTGCTGCCAAACCTTTTAAAACTTCAACTGTAGCAATATTGTTTGGATCCAAATCCAAAAATCTAGATGAACCTGTGTTCCCTGTTCTAAAGGAAGGATTGTCAGGGTCGTTTGCATCAGCACCATTTGTGCTACCTGCATTAGTATCACTACTAAAAGGAATGCCATCTACAATAAATAGTGCTTGGTTACTTCCACTAAATGAACTTAAACCCCTAATAATAACGTTGGTGGCAGATCCAACTTGACCTCCAGCAGAGGTGATCTGTACCCCTGAGGCCTTACCGGCAAGAACACGGGCGATGTCGCCTTCCCCTCTGTTTTCTAAATCTTTTTGCCCTACTGAAGATACCGCATAACCAAGTGCCTTTTTCTCTCGTTTAATACCTTGTGCAGTTACAATAACCTCTTCTAAGGCTTGTGCATCTTCCTGCATTTGCACGTTAATAGTACTGCTGGCACCAATTGCTTGTCTTACATCTTTTTGCCCTATATAAGAGAATAATAAGGTTTGACCTTCACTACCATTTATGGCGTAGTTTCCGTCAAAATCAGTTTGGGTACCATTTGTGGTTCCCTCTACAACGATGTTTACACCAGGTAGTGGCAGACCATCTTGGTCAGTTACCGTACCGGTAATCATCTTGTCTTGTGCAAATGATAAATGCACAACAAACGCCAATAACAGCGTTAAGATTCCATTTAGTTTTGTTCTCATTTTTTAAATTATTTGAATTAGCTATCATCAAAAATCATAAATTCATGTTAATAATCCAAACTTAATTTAATAAAACTTTAAGAATTGTTTTTTTTTTGATGGTTATATGTAAAACAGATGGCTTGATTACATATATGATATGTAACAAGCTGTATATTTATGAATCCCATAATTTGCTCGCGGTTTTTGAGTTTTGGTTTTGAATTTACGAGAGGTGTTATTTGAGGTGGTTCTATGGGGTATATACTTTTAGAGGCTCTTATGGATTTTAATATTTTCTCGGAGATTTAGATGGGTGATATGGGCTTTTGAAAAAAATAAAAAAATTAATACACAAGCATTTGAAATATTGTGAAATAGTATTACATTTGCCAGCCCTTAAAGCGGGGTAAAGTTTTATATATATAATTATAGTATGCCAACAATTTCACAATTAGTACGAAAAGGAAGAGCCACGATTACTAAGAAGAGTAAATCGGCTGCTTTAGATTCGTGCCCTCAGAGAAGAGGGGTATGTACGCGTGTTTACACTACTACACCTAAGAAACCGAACTCGGCAATGCGTAAAGTAGCAAGGGTAAAGTTAACGAATGGTAAAGAGGTGAATGCTTACATTCCTGGAGAGGGTCACAATCTACAAGAGCACTCGATAGTATTAGTAAGAGGCGGAAGGGTAAAAGATTTGCCAGGAGTTAGATATCATATTGTTAGAGGTGCTTTAGATACAGCAGGTGTTGCTGGAAGAACCCAACGAAGGTCTAAATACGGTGCAAAACGCCCTAAGAAGTAATCAAAACTTTTTATAAGAAGAAGCAATGAGAAAAAAACAGGCAAAAAAGAGACCACTTTTACCAGATCCAAAATTTAATGATCAATTGGTGACACGTTTTGTTAACATGATGATGTGGGATGGTAAAAAATCTGTCGCTTTTAGTGTTTTCTATGATGCAATAGCTATTGTAGAAGAAAAGAAAACAGACGAAGAAAAAACAGCATTGGAATTGTGGAAAGATGCACTTTCTAATGTTATGCCCCACGTCGAGGTGAGAAGTAGAAGGGTTGGAGGGGCTACTTTCCAAATACCTATGCAAATCAGACCAGACCGTAAAATTTCTACAGCCATGAAATGGTTGATTAGTTTTGCTAGAAAGCGAAATGAAAAAGGAATGTCGCAAAAATTAGCGGCTGAAGTTTTAGCAGCTTCGAAAGAAGAAGGTGCTGCGGTCAAGAAAAGAGTTGACACCCATAAAATGGCTGAAGCAAATAAAGCATTCTCCCACTTTAGATTTTAATCAGAAATGGCAAGAGATTTAAGATACACAAGAAACATAGGTATTGCTGCGCATATTGATGCCGGAAAAACCACTACTACCGTAAGTCATAAAATTGGTGAGGTGCATGATGGTGCTGCAACTATGGACTGGATGGAGCAAGAGCAAGAAAGAGGTATTACCATTACTTCTGCAGCTACAACTTGTGAATGGCAGTTTCCTACTGAAAACGGAGAGCCAACAGCGGATGCTAAAAATTTTCATTTTAATATTATTGATACTCCTGGCCACGTTGATTTTACTGTAGAGGTGAATCGTTCTTTACGTGTTCTTGATGGTTTGGTATTTCTTTTTAGTGCTGTTGACGGTGTTGAGCCACAATCAGAAACTAACTGGAGACTTGCTGACAACTACAAAGTGCCACGTATTGGTTTTGTGAACAAAATGGATCGTCAAG
>QILY01000010.1 GCA_003232155.1 Maribacter sp. | reverse complement strand
ATGTGAAGTTTCCGGCTGTATCCGTTACATTTACCTCATCTGCATCTTGGTCATCGGTATTATCTAAGAACGGTGTCAGGTCCACTGTGCCACCATCTTCCAAGGTCAATATATTTCCGGCTGCCAAGCTTAAGGCTTGGTCATCCGCAGCTGCCAAGATAGCACTGAAGTTTACCGTCTGCGTGCCCCCGTCCTCCAAGGTCAGGGTCAGGATACCCGTAGCATCATCCAGACCGAAGGCAGTAATCGCCTGATCGTCCGTATTGTCCAGGAACGGTGTCAAATCTACCGTGCCACCGTCCTCCAAGGTCAGGGTGTTCCCAGCCAAGGTCAGCGCCTGGTCATCCGTACCATCAAATGAAGTTATTGTATTATTTTCTGAAGTATAGGTATAAGTTATATTGTCTGCTGTTGATAATGTTGTTACTGTATCAAATGGTAAAGTAATAATATTAGAAATACCTTCCTCATTAGTATAGGTAAGTTCTCTGGTAAATGAATCATAAGCTAAATCACCTACATTTAATGAGATGTTTGTTGTAAAGCCATTTTCGTCCTCGTAGTCTAAAGAGTTACCATCTGCACCTAGAGTAAGTTGTGTCAAAGTATCCGCTGGTAAAGTAACTGTAATTGGTGCTCCTCCATTTTCTAGTTCTAAAGTAAGTCCGCGTGTTGCGGGATTATAACTAAAATCTAGTACTTGTTGACTATCCGTAGAAGTTAATTCCCATGAATCACCATCCCAAAAATAGATGGTACCTGTATTCGTATTTACATAGATATCTCCAGTATCTGCTCCTGCCGGTGTGGTTACCCCAGGTGTGGTTACAGCTGTTCCGCTTAGAACTTCACAATTACATTGATCTTCCAATGTAACTGTTGTCTGAGCAAAAGCTAATCCGGATATCAGAAAAATGAGTATTATAATTATTTTCTTCATGACCATTACTTTACTTAAAAATCGTATTGTACAATTACTTTTATAATTATTGATGCTTTCACCTATTGGTTTAGCACCACATATATTTCAAAATTCATTTAAGCTGAATAATTTAGGAGAGTGATGTTTAAAAAAGAATATGTATCATGATGAGGAAGAAAACTAATTATCCTCTTTTCTACCATTCTGTTTTCATTACGAAAATTAACATTAAGCTCGGTTAGGTTATTCATACTTTTGGGTTGTAATAAACCATGTTTAAAAAATTGGTTTACATACATTTTACAAAATTAACCTTAAGTGTACCATTGAGAAATAAATGTTGTGTAAGCCTTAAAATGCAATGTATATGTCTTAAAAGTTGAGGTTTTTGTATGTTTCATTTATCGATTACCCCATATATATCAATACTTTCAGGGTGACCATATGTAGGAAAAATCTTTTTTTAGAGGATTCTGGAAAGGGTGGAAAATCTTGAAATATTACTTCATTTTTCCTCTATATATTATCTTTCTATTTATTATTGCAGTTTCAATTTTTATTGATAATAATTATGTTGAAATTCTAATTTTTTTCGCTTGATTTAATTAAACTTGAATTATGCATTAGAAAATCTATTCTGGTCCTAAAACAGCTTCAAACCAGTCACTTCGTTGAGTTTTTTGATTTAACCATAGCAGTGCTATGCTAAAACCAATAAAACTGTCAAGTTCATTGCTGTTTATACCAATTTGATTATAAAATGGGTCACAGAAAACGAAATTGCTTTTTTGTTCTATGCCACTGTGATTGATTTGCATAGCCTAAGCTACGGAAATCATGAACAAGAAAGTAAAACGAAAAATGAACGAGTTTGAACGGGTCGTTTTATAGGCATATTGGTATTAGAACCTCATAACGAAGTTCTAATGCATAATCCGAGTTGAAATCTTACTATTTACACGGCTTCTGAGAAATCACTATTAATTGAACTCAGGTTAAAAAGATAAAAAACAAGTATCTATAGCTTTTTATTATGTGAAGAAATACCTTAATTTTTCTTTACTCGATACGTAATTATCCGATTGGTAATTACACCAATTTGACTATAACCAACACATATAGGCATAAAAAAGTGCAGCTACTTTGGGTAGCCACACTCTTATTATAGGTGTAATTTTCTATTCTAAAATAATAAATTCAGATCTACGGTTCAATTGATGTTCTTCACGAGAACATCTTACCCCGTTGCTACATTTATTCACTAGTTTGGTTTCTCCAAAACCTTCACTTTTTAACCTACCAGCAGAAATACCTTTTGAAACCATATACTTCATGGTAGATTTAGCACGCTGTTTTGATAACCACAAATTATAGGAATCTTTACCTTTGCTATCTGTATGGGAGTTTGTTTTTATCTTTAAGCTAGGATATTTTTCCATCGCTACGATTACCTTTTGTATTTCAATTTCAGCATCAGGGCGGATTTCAAACCTATCAAAATCAAAATATATAGTGCTCAATTGTAACAATTTAGCCAAATCATCGCCATAACCTGCTGTTACTATATCTCTTTCTAAGTAAAAATCAATGATTTTAGGCTTTGCATCAGATTTTTCCAAATATTCTTCGGAAGGCACATAACCTTGTGTCAAAGCCCGTACAAAATTAACTTGGTTACAATCTACTGAAATTTCATAATCACCCGCTGAATCAGTTATAGTAGAAGCTATCTCTTCATTATTTTCATCAATGACCTTAATGGTTGCCCCGACCAAAACTTGATTCGAAATTTTATCACGTACCGTTCCTGTAATTTGCTGAACACATTCTAACACTAAAGGTGTAGTTTCTACAAAACTGTAAATATCATCTGCCCCTTGGCCTTGAGGCCTGTTGGATGCGAAATAGCCTTTTTTTGATTCTTCATTAAAAATAAAGGTAAAGTCATCCACTTTACTATTTACAGGTTCTCCTATATTTGCTATGATACCATCTAGCTCGCCATTTGCTATTTTAGTGGCAAAAATATCCAATCCGCCAAGCCCTGGGTGACCATCAGAAGAGAAGTACAATATCTCATTTCCCGTAATAAACGGAAAGGTTTCTCTAGCTTCAGTATTAATAGTATTACCTAAATTTACAGGTGTTCCAAAACTACCATCTTCATTGATAGTAATTCTGAAAATATCAGATTCGCCAAAAGTACCTGGCATATCAGAGGCAAAATACATAGTTTTTTCGTCTGAACTTAAAGCTGGGTGGGCTACCGAAAAAGAATCACTATTAAAAGGCAATTCTTGAATATTTGACCAAATACCATTAGTAAGCGTAGCTGTAAAAATCTTCAAACGAATTACGCCATTTTCATCTTTTACATATTTGCCATCTTTGAAATTATTTCTTGTAAAATAAATTGTATTGTTGTCTTTTGTAGTAGTAGATGTAGATTCATGCAGTCTAGTATTCAATTCACCGCCTAATTTGGTGACTAAATCTGTTGATGAGTTATCTACATTTACTTTATATAAATCTAAAAAGTCTTTAGAATTCCATGTATGTCGGTATCTCGCTAAATTACCCGTATCTCTATCCGAAGAAAAAATAACACCTTCTTTATAAAAAGAAGGGGCAAAATCAGAGTACGGAGAATTGTATTTAAAAGGGGTAATAGTATACCTGCCAGAATTTTTCTCAATATCTCTTAGATAATTCTTTTCGTCTTTATAAACCGTGGCCCGAATATCATCAGATGTAGTTTCAATAAATTTAGACATGGCACTATTAGAATTTTCATAATCTCCAAGAGTCTTTAGGGTTTGAGCATATCTGAAATAATAGGCAGGGGTAACATCAGAAGGGTATTCATCAACAAGTCTTTTGTATATTTTAGCGGCATCTTCATAATTTGCATTAAAATAATAGGAGTTACCTAGCTTCTTCAATAAATCAGCAGAAACATATCCTTTTTCTAAAACTTTTTTGTAAATATCTATGGCTGGACTAAATGAATAATTGTCATATTTTTCATTTCCCTTAGTGACCTGTTTATCTTCTTTAGTTACAGGCTTGTCTTTTTGAGCATAACCTATTGCACCAATTAATAATGCAAAAATTATAATAAGTGAGAGTATTTTTTTTTTCATTTGTAAGTAGTTTTAGAAGAAACGAGGTGATACTAACTTCTGAAAAGATTTAACTAATTCAACTCTTAAAAATATTTCAAAAGATCCGTCATTAAATTGGGTGCCTCCCAATTCTGTAGTTTCTTTATCATAGGCCAAACCTAACATCAATTGATCGCTTATTTGAAAACCCGCCAAAGCACTTACTGCGGCATTCCATCTATAGGCTGCCCCAAAAGAAAATTTATCATTGAACAAAAAGTTTGCAGAAACATCAACCTGTAATGGAGCCCCACCAACAGCTTTCGTCAATAAAGCTGGTTTGAATTTAAAATCCCCTCCTATATCAAAAACATACCCTGTTATCAAATAAAAATTTATACGTTCTTTTGATAAAAAATTAACTGCTGTTGAATTCGTTTGAGAATTATCAAAATGCTCAGTCTGGAATAAATTCGGAGCTGATAAACCTGCATAAAATTTATTGGTGTGATAATAAACACCCAAACCAACATTTGGGGAAAATCTATTCTCAATATTATCCACATTCACGGGTTCAAGATCAAAATTTCGCAATTGATTAAAATCTAAATTGAGAATATTACCTCCAGCTTTTAAACCAAAAGACAATTTACCTTCTAAAGAAACATCAATAGTATATGAGATGACAGCATCTAAAAAAGTTTCAGAAACTACCCCTTCACCAATATCATCCTTAACTATAGATATTCCATAGCCTAATCTACTATTACGTATAGGAGAGTGTAAATTTAAGGTAAACGTTTCTGGAGCACCATCTAAACCGACCCATTGAGCACGATATAAAGCTGCAGCACTAAGTTGTCCCCTAGATCCCGCATAAGCAGGGTTAACACTTAGCGTATTGAACATATACTGAGTATATTGCGCATCTTGTTGGGCTTTTACTTTATGGATGGAAACAACTGAAACAAACAAAATAAGTAGTAAAAAGTTCTTTTTTAACATCATATGGGTATTCTAGTTATTTACTTATATAAATATACTCACTATCTGTATTATTTTCGCCTTCTAAAGTAGTATAATTAAAGATATAAAAATAGATTCCTGATGGAAGGAATTGATCTACACTAAAGGTAGAACGCCCTCTAGATCTACCATCAAAAACATTATTTTGGTTATTATAATTTTCACCTTCATATACTGCTATACCCCATCTATTAAAAATTCTCAGGGTACTGTTTCGAATATTTTCTACGCCTCTAATGAATAAAAAGTCATTCCTACCATCACCATTAGGTGTTACCAATTGATTTACTTCAATTGCTTGTACTGGTGGGGTGTCATCAACAGGATCCAAATAATCGGGCGTGCCGTCACCATCGGTATCATCGTTCGTTGGGTCGCGCATCCTCATCGGGGGTGTCGATACCATCGCCGTCATCATCGATGTCCCTATAGTTAACGTCCTCGGTACCATCGGTATCCGGTAGATCGTTCGCAGGGTCATCGATCTCATCGTTCACATCGAAGCCATCGTTCACATCGCTGCCCTCGTAGCCATCGTCAAGTCCGTCGCCATCGCTGTCCGTACCCGTAAAGGTCTGGTCGGGGATACCATCGAAGTTAAAGTCGTTGCCCTCATTGTTGTCGGGGACCGTATCATTATCACTGTCAAGATCTATATAATCGGGATTGTCGGTACCATCATGGTTGTTCGGCGTCAGGCCCTCATCGCCAGATCCTTCATAGGCATTGTCAAGACC
>QILY01000053.1 GCA_003232155.1 Maribacter sp. | reverse complement strand
AAGAATTCTTACAATACCCCTATTGTGAAATGGGAGACTAAGGCTTGGGGTGAAATTCCTGCGGATTTTGGAAGAAAATAATATCTTTTAAGGCCGATTTATGGTTGCTCCCTATCTCCTGGGGTGAAATCATTTGGGGCATTTTGTGGCTGGTTAATAGTGCCGGAACCTCCTGAATCATTATAAATTGTCCATTCACTAAAGGTATACTGTTGATTACCTGTGGTAATATTCATATTTCTTTGTGCTCTGCCATCTTCAAACTCATGGTTGGTACCCGTACCATCTTCGCCTATAACACCAAATATATCGATCACATTTCCGAACGGGTCTATCAATACTAAATTATCATCGCCATTTGAATCTGCCGGACTGTTAGTACCCGCAGTTATATCTGGTGCAAAACCATAAATGAGTTCAAACTCCATAACATTAGGCGAAATAACAAGTGTGCTTTGGGCGGCTATACTTATATCTGACAAATTCAATGTTGAACTGATTTCTGTATTGCCATTGGTATAACGGTACAATTGCCACCCTTTCAAGCTTAAAGGTTCATTTGCAGAATTATACAACTCTACAAAACGTGCTCCAGTACTATTATTAGGGTCAGCCAATTCTGATATAAAAATAGCATTAGAAGTGAATTCATCAATCAAATCTTCACAACGTTCATTATTGAAATCAATATCTTCTAAACTACGGATAGCCAATCGATAATTTTTTTTATCTCTCAGTAGAACTCCGACTATACTTCCTTTTTTATTAGGTAGAAGTTCTGGTTGAAAGTCTGAAAACCCGCTATTAAGCAATGTGGTCTCATTATCATTACAATCAATTAATGTACGCTCAGTTTCTTCACGTTCAACTGCAAAAGGCAAGTCTAATTCCTCTTCAATTATTTCTATATTGTCAAATTGTACCAAAGTGTTTGTCAATCTTTTGTGTAAATTATCTATAGATATTTGAACAGGTTGCACAATGGCCTTTTCATCACATGACACTGAAATATGTTGATTTACAACAGCTGCCGGCAATCGCCCAACAGATACATTACCAAAAGCAGTGAAAACACCTCCTATTTTAAAAACATCTTTACTTTTTCCTAAATAAAGCCCTTTAAGCTTGATGTATATTTTGCTTCCCACGGGATAAAATAAATGAGTATCCCGAACATCAATTTCTATTTGAAAACCTTCGGTTGGCGCTACAAAGTTATTTTGAAAATGCAGGACGTTGAAAAAATTCCCTTCGATATCAGATGAAACAACATAGCCTTCAATAATTAGATCTTCTTGAATTTGGATGGTTTCATCTGCATATAAAGCCTTTACTTTAGCATATGTAGCGTTAGCAATCAAAACTGAAGCACAAGAACTTTCAGGTGGGTTGAAATTTCGGTCTTTGACGCAACCAAATAATAAAACACTGCAGTATATAGTAATCCAAATCTTAGTTTCCTGTGTTCTTTTCATCGTTTCTTTTTTGCGCTCCCCTCTTTTTCCAAAGAGGGGAATGAATTCTGCTTTAGCGGAAGAAAGGGGAGTTTGAAAACCCTAACTTTACTCTTAATTCCCTAACCACATAACTAAACAGCCAAGGCTTGCGTTTTCATACCCTTCGTATTCATTCCAAAGGAATGAATACTCCTCCCTTTCTCTAAAGGGAGGGGCCATTATTATATCAAAAACTATACGCTATATTCAAAAAATATGTTCTTCCAAAACCATACCAATATTTTGGCGCGAAAGAGGGTGTACCGCTTAAATTATCTTGTTGTAATTGCCCAAAATTGCCGTTGCGGCTCTGCTCAAAACCACCTGTTCTAAATTCTGCATCAAATAAATTGTTTATACTCACAAAAATGCTAGTGTATTTTCCATTTTTAAGCCACGATTTTCCACCTACCAAATTCAATAAATAAAAATTATCCAGAGGTTTTTGAGCCAATAATTTGTCGACATTTTCATTGGTCGCGTCAGGAAATCGTTGTCCAGTATCTGGGTCTAGAAAAAAACTTTGAGTTCGGGTTATAGTAGAAATATTGGCGTAATTGTTTGTCAAATAGTTTGCTGTTGCCCCTACCCACCAATATTTAGGATCTCTATAATTAATTCCGATAGCATAGGCTTGTTGGGGGCCTTGTGCCAATTTATAATCTTTAATATTGGCAATTCCTAAATCTATATTGCCATCAAGGTTTATTAAATCTTCTTCTGCGCCGGCCGTATCAAAATTGATGGACACATTTGGATTACTCGCATACAAGTATTTACCGACCGCGGCCACTGCAGTAAGCTTTACCGAAGAAGACAACTCATATTCCAAACCTATTTCAGTGCCCATATGTAGTTTATCTAAATTGGTAATGACTTCTTGTACAAAATCAGAACCCACACCGGCATCTACAAAGAAGAAATTAATATCGGTGGTGTTTTGAAACCGGGTATAGAAGCCTGTTATTCTTCCTGTTAGCTTTGGTAAGCGTATAAAATAGCTAATATCATTAGTCGATATGGTTTCACTTTGAATATTAGCTATACTATTATTGTTCTCTCTTGGGTTGATAAATACATTTTGTAAAATAGGTGGCCGGGTCAAAAATGCCCCATGTGCAGTTACCCAATGTCTTCCTGAAATTTTATAGGTAAACCCAGCTTTAAGGGCATAGTTAGAGAACTGTATGGCATCACTTTCTCCAAAAGAACTTTCTAAAAAACGTGCATTTTGAAATAGTCCCTTTCTTTGATAATCAGTAGTAGAATAGTTACCTGAAATAAAAGCGTTCCATTTGTTGTAACTTAATTGAAGTTGCCCAAAGGCATTCAACTGTGAAGCATACATATTATAGTGATAATTAAAAATATCCCCTTTGGTTTTTCGAACTTCTCCGTTTACGTCATTCAGTGTTTCAGAAAATGGATCTACATCCTCATGAAAAACAGCTCCCAGCAAATCTTCTATTTGAGCATAATTTTCAGAAACCAGCTTCTTATAATTTACTCCAAAATTAAATTGCAAATGGTCATTAAAAGCAATAGTGCCCGTTGTATTTAGGCTAAGCTCTTTGTCATCTTTAATATCATCATACAGCACATAGGCAGCTTGCCCTCTTTCATTGGCAGTATAGGTAGCGCCCCAATCTAATTGCGGATTTTCTAAAAACCCCTCTTTGGCCAAATTTGCGCTTATGAAGTTTGCGCCAATAGGGCTATTGATATAAAAACTGGGCAAATAGCGATAGTACGTTGGATCTGGGTTTGGTGCATTATAATACCCTAATCTACTTCTGGTGTTTGTTCCAAATTGATATGAAACCCCTGTATTTAAACTAAACTTAGCTGATGTATAATAGTGATTGAACATCAAAATGGGTTCAGCAATTTTGCGTTCACGAGAGTTGCGGGTTTTACCATTTTGTTGGCCCCAATACGGATTGTATTGTTTGCCAACAAGTTCAAAAACTTCTTCGGTAATAGCTGATGAGCGCCCTCTTCTGTTCGAAGCTGCTATTGCTGTTATATTGATGCTGTTTTTTTTATTGAACTGATACTCTAAAGCTCCAAAAAATGAAAATGCATCATACAGAGTGCCATCAATATACCCTTGTCTTGACCCTCTTCTTGAGCCTGAAAAAATATATGCTAAGCCATTCTTTTGCACCCCTGAATTATAAGTTGCCATCAAGCGGGCGCCATAAGTTCTGTTCGATGCTGAAGATGATAACCGAGTGCCTGAACGTAACTTAGAAGGTCTTGTATCAATATTGGTATTGCCCAATATACCTCCAAAAGTAAAGTCTGATGCGTTTAATCCGTTTGTGAACTGTTGGTTTCGTGTAACATCATTCAATCCGCCCCAGTTATTCCATTGTGGGCGACCGTCAAATAACTTGTTCATGGTAATACCATTGACCAAAACTTTTCCATTTTGAGAATCGTAGCCCCGAACCCGAAAAAAAGCTTGGCCAAAATCAAATGCAGCACGACTTAAAAAAATATCACGGGTTGCTTGCAGTAGACCCGATGAATTGGAGTTTATTTCATCATCAAATAATTCAGAATCTGTTAGGGTTATCAGGTTATCGGTTTGTTCTGATGTAATATCCCTATCTAGATAAATAGTGCCCAATAGTAAAAATCGACTTTCTATATTTAAGGGCATTCGTAGGGTCACAAAATCGGGTGACGATATGTTTAGAATATAATTTCCTTTAGACGGTATAATCAATTTGAAAAACCCATCAATATTGGTTTGGGCAGAAACTTGATTTTCTTCAATAACAAGCATTACATTGGGTAGGGGTTCTTTTTCTTGATTACTAAAGATTGAACCTGAGACCTGATACTCATTTTGCGATTGTAGCGTATAAAACACAAACAGGTGTAGAAATAAAAAAAGAAAATATCGCATTTAGGTTTGGTCGGCGTGTAAGCGGGCAATATATTAAAAAACATATTTAAAATACAGAAAAGTCTTTAAAATTTGCCGTATTTTCGTCTCAAATTGCATTGTTAATGAAATTATACTTGTTATTCTTATTTACCGTGCTTCCTTTTTGGGGATTTGCCCAAGAAAAAAAGAATTATAAAATACGTACTATAGCCTTTTACAATGTTGAAAATTTATTTGATATAGAAAATGATTCTTTAACTTTTGATGATGACAGAACTCCTGACGGAAAAGATAATTGGACACAAAATAGGTATGAACAAAAGCTATCAAATATTTCGAAAGTACTTTCAGAAATTGGTGCTGATATCTCTGAGACTTCCCCGGATATTATTGGTCTTTGTGAAGTAGAAAACAAACAAGTTGTTGAAGATTTGATCAATCAACCCATACTTCAAGATAAAACCTACGGCATTGTTCATTTTGATTCACCTGATGAGCGCGGAATTGATGTTGCCCTACTTTATAAAAAAGCTGTTTTCTTACCCACTTCTTTTACCAGTCATAGATTACTTTTGGTTAATGACGACGAGCAACGAGATTATACTAGAGACCAACTTGTAGTAGGCGGTTTATTAGATGATGAGCAAATGTACTTTACCGTAAACCACTGGCCCTCGCGTAGTGGTGGTGCAGCCCGAAGCAAACCCTATAGAATGGCAGCGGCAAAGCTGAACAAACGAATTATTGATTCTCTACAAAGAATGGACCCTTTGGCTAAAATTATTAGTATGGGCGATTTTAATGATGACCCTATTGATGACAGTCTAAAAAAAGTGTTGAAAACCAAAGGCAAAAAGAAAAAACTAGAACATGGTGATTTATTCAACCCTATGGAAAGATTGCACAAAAAAGGTATTGGTTCTTTAGCGTACAGAGATAAATGGAATTTGTTCGACCAATTTTTTTTTACTGAAAATTTTATCAATTCCAAAAAGGATAATTATCGCTTTTGGAAGGCTGGCGTTTTTAATGCACCTTATCTAATTTCAAAAAAGGGGCAATACAAAGGGTATCCGTTTCGGACATATTCAGGAGGCAGTTATACGGGTGGGTATAGCGACCATTTTCCGGTGTATATGTATTTGATTAAGGAAATGAAACCTTGAAGGTTTTTGGAAAATTCTGTGCATACTC
>QILY01000023.1 GCA_003232155.1 Maribacter sp. | reverse complement strand
GATTGCTGTTTAGACGGCTTATCTGGGAATTAGGTCTTGAATTGATTGTAATTTACTGACTGTGAGATTGATATTAATCGAACTCAGGTTATAAAACATTCGTAAATCATATTTCCAATAAATCTCCTTCTGCTTGGCACAATCTTACTAAATGCCTAAATTTATAAACTGACTAATTTGATTTCACATGAAAAGAACTTTACTATTGTTTCTATGCGTTATTGTTCAAAATATAACAGCTCAAGAAAAACTCGACCTCAACTATTATTTACCGCAAGACATTACGTACAATGAAAATATACCAACACCTAAAGAGGTAATAGGCCACGAAGTTGGTGAATGGCACGTGACGCATGACAAACTTATGTTTTACATGCAAACTCTGGCTAAGTCTAGTGACCGTATCTCTATTGAAAACAGAGGAACTACTTTTGAGGGACGCCCTATTTTGTTGTTGACCGTTACCTCTCCTAAGAATCATGCAACTATTGAAAACATACGCCAAGAGCATGTAGCTTTGACTGAAAGCGGAAGCAATACTATCTCAGTAGAAAATATGCCTATTGTAGTGTATCAAGGTTTTTCAATACATGGCAATGAGCCTAGTGGTGCCAATGCGGGCTTAGCATATGCATATTATTTAGCTGCCGCGCAAGGGTCTGAAATTGAAAGCCTACTGGATAATATGGTGATATTGATGGACCCTTCATTCAATCCTGATGGTTTACAACGTTTTGCGTATTGGGCAAATACCAATAAAAGCCAAAATTTGGTAGCTGATAATAATGAACGGGAATACCATGAAGTATGGCCAGGTGGCCGTACCAATCATTATTGGTTTGATATGAACCGTGACTGGCTACCCGTTCAATTACCGGAAAGTAGGGGGCGTATTGAAAGTTTTCACAAATGGATGCCCAATATTTTGACCGATCATCATGAAATGGGCACCAACTCCACTTTCTTTTTTCAACCCGGTGAACCTACAAGAGTAAATCCGTTAACGCCAAAAATGAACCAAGAACTTACGGCTGAAATTGGCACATATCACGCCAAAGCGCTAGACAAGATAGGTTCACTTTATTATTCCAAAGAAAACTATGACGATTATTATTATGGTAAAGGCTCTACTTTTCCTGATGTAAATGGTAGTATTGGTATTCTCTTTGAGCAAGGAAGTTCTCGAGGACATATACAAGAAAGTGAAAACGGGTTACTGACTTTTCCGTTTACCATTCGTAATCAATTTATAACAGCCTTATCAACTATTGAGGCTGCAAAGAATATGCGCGTCAAAATCTTAAACTATCAAAAAAGTTTTTATGCCAATGCACGTAATGAAGCTGCACGTAGTAAATCAAAAGCGATTGTTTTCGGTGATAGTAAAGATGCTGCAAAATCATGGCATTTGGCCGAAATCTTAAACCGTCATAAAATAAAATTTCATGAACTGGCCAATGATGCCACTTTAGGTGGAAAATCATATAAAAAAGGAAGTAGCTATTTAGTACCCATGAATCAAAAGAACCATCGTTTAATAAAAGCGATGTTCGAAAAACGCACTACGTTTACAGATAGTTTGTTCTATGATGTTTCAGCATGGACTTTTCCTTTAGCCTTTAACGTAGATTATTCCGAACTGAGTTCTTTAACAAATGCAGGAGCAGAAATAGTTGACTTTAAACCACTTAACGGAAATGTAAGTGCAAAAAGCAATTATGCTTATCTATTTGAATGGAACGAATACTATACTCCAAAAGCACTTAATACAATTGTAGAAAAAGGACTGCGCGCCAAAGTAGCCAAAGGCCCTTTCACCTTAGAAGGAAAAAAGTATGATTACGGTACGATTATGATACCTGTTCAAAATCAAAATTTGAACGCTACTGAACTGCATACATTTTTAGCAAAAGTCGCTCAAGAAAGTAAACTACAAATTACAGCTGTTGGCACCGGGCTCACCAAAGGCATCGATTTAGGCAGCAATGATTTTGACCCTATCAAAAAACAAAAAATCGCCGTTTTAGTAGGTAATGGTATACGATATACCGATGCTGGTGAAATTTGGCATTTGTTAGATACCCGCTATAATATTAAAGTGACTAAAATAGATACTGATTATTTCAGTAGAGTCGATTTAAGCAAGTATACTGACATTATAGTACCCAGCACATCAAGAGCAGTACAAACTAAAGCTAATGCCGATAAATTAAAAGCATGGGTAAAAGATGGCGGTACTTTAATTGGGTACAGAAATGCGGTTGAGTGGTTCAGTAAAAGTGAAATGATATCTCTAAAATTCAAAAAAGATACTCTTGTAGCTAAGAATATTGCTTTTGACAAAAAAGGAGATTTCTTAGGAGCCCAAGTTACCGGTGGTGCCATATTTGAAACCAAATTAGACCGTTCGCATCCTATAAATTTTGGTTATAAGAATGATAAACTAGCTATGTTTAGAAATACTAACATTTATATCAAACCTAATAAAAATAGCTACAACAACCCTATTCAATACACTTCAGACCCTTTATTGAGTGGCTATATATCTAAAGAGAACCAAGAACTGATTAAAAATTCGGTTCCTTTTCAAGTGAAGCGCCTAGGCAAAGGCAGAGTTATTGTATTTACTGACAATACAAATTTTAGAGCGTTCTGGTACGGTACCAATAAATTACTGATGAATGCTATTTTCTTTGGAGGGATGATGTGATAAATTATTCAAACAGAAAGTTAGAAGCAAAAAGTTTATGGGTTTATTTGTTCATGAGTTTATAAAAAGGCACTTTCAGTAATGCTTCAACCTCTTGACATTCAGACATATAAGTTGTATTTTAGATAGAACAAAAACCCGAATATGAGTGCTCTAAAAACGGGGTATTATCTAAGAATTGTATGACCAAGGTACGTAGAATTGACAATTTCCAGCACAGATTTTCTTTCACATCACAAATTGAGGAGTTCGATCTATTTTTCGATCGTTTTTCAACTATTTTTACCATATTCATTAGATTCTTTTCGCCAACGGCCTAACACCGATGTGGGAACATCTAATTCTCTACATACTTGTGATATACTACCTCTGGCATAACTCAGTTCAACTGCTTTTTGCTTAAATTCTGTTGTGTAATTTCTTTTACGTTTTGACATAATTCAAAGTTAAATTATGTAACAACATTTCTCTCAACTTAATATCCAGTCTAATATAGTAAGTCCACAAATTTTATAATATCCTTTTATAAACGGCCAGTAGATTTGCCTTGTAAAACACCTTTTACATCGTATAAAATACTATTTTCTTTTCTTATTGAATTAAAATCTAAATTTAAAAAACATTTATGGGCAACAGTTAAAACAACACCATCATATTTTTTAGAAAGTATTTTTTTAGTTGTTTGTAAACTGTATTCATGCTCAACCTCTTTCGGAGAAGCCCAGGGGTCATATATATCAACATTAGCACCATAACTATGAAGGTTTGTAATTACATCAACAGCTTTTGTATTACGAACATCTGGGCAATTTTCTTTAAAAGTAATTCCTAATACTAAAATATTGGATCCTTTAACTTTTATATCGTTTTGTACCATTAATTTAACAACTTCAGAGGCTACATATTTACCCATACTATCATTCATACGTCTTCCTGCTAGGATAATTTCTGGGTGGTAACCATATTCTTGTGCTTTTTGAGCTAAATAGTAAGGGTCTACTCCAATACAATGACCACCAACTAGTCCTGGTTCAAAGGGCAGGAAATTCCATTTAGTTCTAGCAGCTTCTAAAACATCATGAGTATCGATATCCATTAAGTTAAAAATCTTAGCTAGTTCATTCACAAAGGCAATATTGATATCACGTTGCGAGTTTTCAATTACCTTAGCAGCTTCTGCAACTTTTATTGATGATGCCAAAAATGTGCCTGCAGTAATTACTGAAGCATATAAATTATTAACTTTTTCTCCTACTTCTGGGGTAGAACCAGAAGTGACTTTTAAAATTTTCTCTACCGTATGTTCTTTATCACCTGGGTTTATTCTTTCTGGAGAATAGCCTACAAAAAAGTCAATATTGAATTTTAAACCACTAACTTTTTCTAAAATTGGAACACATTCATCTTCTGTAACACCAGGGTATACAGTAGATTCGTAGATTACAGTATCTCCCTTTTTTAAAACTTTCCCAATGGTTTCACTTGATTTGTATAAAGATGTTAAAATAGGTCTGTTGGCACTATCAATAGGTGTAGGTACGGTAACTATATAATAGTTGCAATCTTTGATTTTTTCAAGCTCGTTAGTACAATACAATCCAGTATCCATTTCAGAATTATCTGTAAGTACATTTTGTAAAACGTCATCTTCAACTTCCAAAGTACTATCAATTCCAGACTGTAATTCTTTAATTCTAGTTTCATTTATATCATAACCTATTACCAAATATTTTGTAGCAAATAAACGAGCTAAAGGTAAGCCGACATAGCCTAGTCCTATAACAGCAATTTTTTTTGAATTCATTTGTTATTTTTTACCTATTTGATAATACTCAAAGCCTCTATTTTCCATTCTTAAACTACTATACTGATTTCGCCCATCAAAGACAACAGGTGTATTAAGTTGAACCTTTAATTTCTCAAAATCAGGCGACCTAAATTCTTTCCATTCCGTTAATAAAATCATAGCGTCTGCATCCTTTAATGTGTCATATTTTGAAGCGCAATAGGTGACACCTTTCATACCTTTAAGATAAAAATGTTTTGCCTCATCCATAGCTTTTGGATCATAAGCATTTATTTTAGCACCTCTTTTTACAAGTTCTTTAATAGTATAAATTGAAGGTGCTTCACGCATATCATCAGTTTCAGGTTTAAAAGCTAACCCCCAAACAGCAAATGTTAATCCTGTCAAATCTTCGCCGAAGCGATGAATTACTTTTTTAGAAATAACAAATTTTTGTTTGTCATTTACCAATTCAACTGCTGAAATTAGTTTTGCATTATAACCATGGTCTTCTGCAGTTTTTTTCAATGCTTTTACATCTTTTGGAAAACAAGACCCACCATAGCCACTACCAGGGTATATAAAACTGTACCCTATTCTACTATCAGAACCTATTCCAATTCTTACCTGATTTACATCGGCTCCTGACAACTCACATATATTAGCAATCTCGTTCATAAATGAAATTTTAGTTGCTAGCATTGCATTTGCTACATATTTGGTCATTTCGGCCGAGCGTATATCCATAGTTATCAGACGATCTTTAGTTCTAAAAAAAGAAGAATATAGAATACTCATCTGCTCTTTCGAATAATCGCTATCAACTCCGATAACAACTCGATCTGGTTTCATAAAATCGTTGATAGCATCGCCCTCTTTTAAGAATTCTGGATTTGAAACTACATGAAATTCAATAGATACTTTTCGTTTATCAAGCTCTTCTTGAATGACTGCTTTCACTTTATCTGCAGTTCCTACTGGAACAGTTGATTTATCAACAATGATAAGGCGATTTACCATATTTTGACCAATTGATCGCGCAACCTGAAGAACGAATTGTAAATCAGCAGATCCATCTTCTCCCATAGGCGTACCTACAGCTATAAATGCTATATCACATTTTTTCAAACTAGCCAATTGTGTGTCAAAATGTAAAGTTTTGTTCTTGACATTTCTGGCTACCATTTCTTCTAGCCCTGGTTCATAGATAGGAATGATACCTTTTTTAAGATTCTCTATCTTTTTTTCATCAATATCAATACAGGTAACTGTATTTCCCATCTCAGCAAAACAGGTTCCGCTAACTAATCCAACATAACCGGTTCCAATAATTGTTAAGTTCATATTTAATAATTTATAACTTTATTATTTGGGCCAATTAAAGACAGGTAAAAGTGAAATTCATTGTTTTAAATTTTCCCAATACCAATCTACTGCTTCTTTAAGACCTTTATTTATATTATACTTTGGATCGTAGCCTAATAAGCCTTTAGCTTTTTCAATAGAAGCTAAAGAATGAGGAATATCACCTTGACGATTAGGACCATAAGTTGTTTCTATAGCACTAATTTCAGAATCAAATTCACTAAGGTGTTTTTTTAATAAATGAATTAATTCATTTAAATCTGTTCGTTCTCCGAATGCGACATTATAAACGGTGTTTACAGCATGTTTATTATCTGTTGCCATAGAAAGAATATTCATTTCAATTACATTGTCTATATATGTGAAATCTCTAGAAAAACTACCATCACCATTAACTACTGGTGATTCGTGCTTCATTAATTGCATAACAAATTTTGGTATTACAGCAGCATAAGCTCCATTTGGATCTTGTTTTCTTCCAAAAACATTAAAATATCGTAAACCTACTATTTCTAGTCCATATGTTTTGCTAAAGATATCTGCGTATAATTCATTCACATATTTGGTAATTGCATAAGGCGACAAAGGCTTGCCTATAATATTCTCTACTTTGGGCAAGTTTGTAGAGTCACCATAAGTTGATGAACTGGCAGCAAAAACAAAACGTTTTACTTTAGCATCTTTTGCTGCTGTCAGCATATTTAAAAAACCAGAAACATTAACGTCATTACTGGTTATAGGGTCGTTTATTGACCGGGGAACAGAACCTAGTGCCGCTTGATGTAAAACATAATCAACACCCTTGCAAGCCTTATTACAATCTTCTATATTTCTTATATCCCCTTTAATTAGGATAAAGTTTTGATTAGATTCTAAGTGAGCTATATTTTTTTCATGACCAGTTGCGAAATTATCTAAACAGGTTACTTTGTTACCATTATTTATTAATGCTTCACAGAGATTAGATCCAATGAATCCGGCTCCACCTGTTACTAATATATGGTATTTAGAATTTAGATTTGATGTATATATAGCCACAATTAAACTTTTCGCTTACAAAGGTGTAAAAAAGAGATTAGAATATCTCAATATCTTATATTAAGTACGTTTAAAATCGTTGTAATGACACTTGATAATTTTTTTGAGTTCTAATTTTCATAAACATATTTTATCAAAATTAAATCATATAATGTTATAATATTTTTTATACCATTTTATAAAGTTTGATACTCCTTCGATGATAGAAGTATTGGGAATATAATTATAGTTTTTGATGAACTCATCTACATTTGCCCAGGTTTTCTCAACATCACCAGGTTGAATTGGCAGTAATTTTTTTTCTGCTGTGATTCCCATTTTTTTTTCTATAGCTTCAATAAAATCTAGAAGTTTAATGGAATTGTTGTTACCTATATTATATATTTTGTATAACTCTTTGTTACGTAATCTTTCATTTGTACTCTTTTCAATAACCCTAACTACACTTTCTGAAACATCATCTATATAAGTGAAATCACGTTCCATATTTCCATTATTAAACACTTTGATAGGCTTGTCTTTTACCATAGCGTCAGTAAACAAAAACATAGCCATGTCTGGCCTGCCCCAAGGTCCGTATACTGTAAAAAAGCGCAATCCAGTCGTAGGAAAACCATACAAATGGCTATAGGTGTGCGCCATTAATTCGTTGCTTTTCTTTGTTGCGGCATATAAGCTTATAGGGTGGTCTACATTATCAGTTGTTTCAAAAGGCACTTTCTTGTTTAATCCATAAATACTAGAGCTACTCGCATAAACTAAATGTTTAATAGTGTTATTTCTACAACATTCTAGAATATTTAAAAACCCAACAATATTATTATCTATATATGCTTCAGGATTTTCCAAACTGTATCGAACACCGGCTTGAGCTGCTAAATTACAAACCACATCAAATTTTTCTGATTTAAAAAGTTTTGGCAATTTATCTCTGTCTTCTATTGAAAGTCGAATAAATTGAAATGAATTATAAATAGAGCTGTTAGCTATTTTGTTAAAAGTTGTTACAGATTCTTTTGAAATTCCTAGTTCATTTAAACGTGCATATTTTAAGTTCACATCATAGTAATCATTTAAGTTATCTAATCCTATGACGTTATGACCTTTTTCTACAAGGTTTTTTGAAACATGAAATCCAATAAAACCAGCAGCTCCGGTAATTAATATTTTCATTTGTATAATTTATCTACAAATATCCTTATCATTTTTTATTCTACAAGCATATAGTGGCAATTAGTTTTTAGTAACAATCAATTTATTTAACTTTTTTATAATTCAACTTCTAAATTCTCTCCTATCTGATAAATTTTTATAATTCCTTTTCCGTCTGAAAGGTCAATTAATCTTGATACAGCATTATCAGTTAGATTATATAAACATTCATCAAAGCCCCTATCTAAAAAGAATAAAGTTTCTTTGAATGAAAAATTTTCAGCTATTGAAAGTTTAATGTATCATTCAGGGGTTAAATCCCTCGCCTTTAGGCGACGACTTTAGTATATTTTATTGCCAAAACAGGTTATATTATGTTATTGTATTATTTTGTTTTTTTCTTTAGTCGCCTTTAGGCGAAACCCAAACCCATCGGTCTTTAGCCGATGGTAGTTTAGTTTTCTTAAACTCTTTCATAGCCAATTACTTTTTGGATAGATTGATTAGAATTGGTTTTTTCAAAATTAAGCAACCAGCTTTTTTTATTTAAACCCCCTGCATAACCTGTTAAACTTCCGTTAGAGCCAATTACTCTATGGCACGGAA
>QILY01000209.1 GCA_003232155.1 Maribacter sp. | reverse complement strand
AAATGATACGTAAACTTGTAGATTACAAAAAGTTAGATCACACGCTTGCAGCTTTACTAATTGAATCTTATCCGTATGGTTATGGTGATGATGATATCATAACTTTTCGAAACGCAAACGGTGAAATTGTAGAAGCTGTTGAGATTAGAACAGCAGATACGCTTTACATGGTGAAAATAAGTAAGAGCCTTTCTAATTTTATTTCAAATTTTGAGGACAATATCGGTGAAGAATTGGAAACAAAATCAGAACCCGTTCTAGAAGAAGTTGACGCCCAAGAAATTGAAGGCGAATTAAACGTCGAACAAGAAACGGAAGAAGATTCAGACTGGTCTGATTAAAGATACTTTTCCCTTATTACATCTCTATGATGTCTTTGATGTCCACAGATTATAAAACCTAGAGCGCCTACACTCATAGGCGAATCACTGGCCGTACCCAATCGCTTTAAAACCTCATTGCTGAAAGAAGCAAATAATGCTATGGTCGAAGCGCGCACAGCAGTATACTCAGCTATAATTGTTTCTTTAGTACTATTCTTCATCTGTAGCCCATTTGCAAATACATCTTGATCAAAACCAGGTAAGGGTGTAGCATCATTACGGGAAAAACGCAAGGCACGATATTGAAAAATACGTTCAGTATCTATAATATGTTGCAATACTTCAGCAACCGACCACTTCTCTTTTACATAAGCATACTGCAATTTATCATCAGGAATACTGGCTATAAACTGCGGAAAATTATTTGATTGCCTGTTCAATACATTCAAAAGATCTGCCTCCCCGCCTAAAGTATTGATATAGGTTTGATAATACGGATTATAATCCCCAACTTTTAATTCTGATGTTTTCATAGGTATGCATAAAAATCCCAATCAAAAATAGGAGAGGGATTCTTGATTATTATAATGAACTCGTTTAAACGAGTTCAATTTCACAAGATTACATTTCATTGAAAATGGTATGCATCAAGCGTTTTTTATCATTAATGCTCTCTTCTAATGATATCATAGTTTCAGTTCGGGTAATACCATCAATATCATCGATTTCAAAGATAATATTTTTCGCATGGTCGGTATCCTTTGCCCGTATTTTACAGAATATATTGAATTTACCCGTTGTAATGTGCGCTACAGTCACATTTGAAATCTGCTCTAAACGTTCCAATACAAATTTTGTTTGGTGCGTTTTTTCTAAAAAGACACCTATATATGCAATAAAGGCATACCCTAATTTAATATAGTCCAAGGTTAGCGAAGAACCTTTTATGATTCCTGATTCTTCCATCTTCTTTACACGTACATGAACGGTACCTGCAGAAATCAATAATTTTTTAGCTATATCAGTGAAAGGGGTTCTGGTGTTATCAATTAACATATCCAGAATTTGGTGATCTATCTCATCTAGTTTTACTTTTGCCATAAGAATCAAATTTTGAACAAAAGTAAAAAATTAAGAAATATAATTCATCAAAAGTTGTTCTTTTTTAACGAAAATGTAATGATTCATTCATTTTTGAGAAAAAAATTCAAAAAATTAAGGTTTTAGCAAATCCCAAAATAATTGTTTTTTAATAACACTTAACGCGTTATCATCTAAACAATTATACGTTTTATGACCATAAAATGTATCAAGATTTCCTGTTTTTTCAATTTTAGGCACAAAAACTATAGCATCATCTTTTAAAGTTTCTACATACAAAATACCTACATCGCCCTCAAAAGTCTCATTTAAGATATGAGCATTTTTAATCAGTATATCAAAGAACAGTTTATTATTTTCAGGGATATTAAAATAATCATCTTGACTATATGCTTTAATTTGATTGTTCGCAATTACATTTATAGCGGTCAGTAAGGCATAAAATATGTATTCCCTGGTCTTTTCACGACCATAATCTTCAGGAGCGTGACCGGACTCGAACAAAACAGTTGGTGTATTGAGCATTTGAAAAGTATCGCCCACACAGTTAGCATTGAAACCATCACCATATCTGCCTATTTGGCCAGGTATGCAATTTTGCAGTGTTTGGTTCATTGCAACTATCAACTGCATAGCTATTGCCCTAGTCGGCGTAATACTACGTTCTGCATCTTGAGAAGGAGCCAAAAAGGAGACCGTTGCAGGTTTTGCAGTAGTGCCCACGTTAAAAATAGTACGTTGATCATGAAGGTTAAAACAAAAATCAGGGTGAAAATTTCCGTATAGCTTTCTCAAGATGTTACTTTCAGGCTGACTTCTATCTTGGGCATCCCTATTCAAATCAATGGTATTGGCATTCTCTCTAGTATATGCAGCAGCACCATCTGGATTCAATATCGGAACAATCTTAATAGTACATGAATCTAAAATACTGATTGTACTATCAGCTTTTGAAGAAAGAAAATTAATCAGGTCAAGTACAGCTTTGGTGGTGGTCGATTCATTACCGTGCATTTGCGACCACATTAATATTTTGCGTTTGCCCGTACCCAAAGTCAAACACATAATAGGTCTTTTTTGAACTGAACAACCAATAGTCTCTTTCTGAATAAAGTCATCAGTACCCTCAAGAAAGTCATTGATTTTTTCATTGATCACGTAGCGACCTTGAACGCTATTTTCTTTGTAATTCAAATATTCTTTTTCAGAAACGATCATAGTATTCGACATAAATAGAAGTACAAAGTAATAAGTAATAAGTACAGAATATTAAGTAAAGGCTCTCGTTTAAAATGGTGTTGATAGCTGCATCACATATAGCAAGGGTTTACTGCCATACATTTTTTTATTTCATCATGAAATAATGCAAAAAAGAGGTTTTTTTAAGTCATAAACCAATTATATCAACACAATATTAAACTACAGCCTAAGTAAATTAATGTACTTTGTACTTAATACTTAATAATGCGAATCAAGGCTTGAAATCGGAAATTGATTATCAATAGTTTACATAATGAATATATGAGCTTTTCTCAACTCTAAAAATCATAATATATTGATTATCAATTAAAACTAAAATCGAACTCTTGATTCGTGTTAATTACAATTGTATACAATTTGATACTGCTTTAAGCCCCTTTACAGTACAAATGTAAACATATCATCATTTAATTTTAGTTCAAATTTTTAAAAAGCTTTTATATTATCATCAAATTCATGGCGGCTATCCCTTAATTTCATTATTTTGTAACCATGTTAAAAAAGCCACTCTATTTTCTATCGATTTTCACATTGTTCATCTCATGTTATCAACCCGAACGCAACTGTCTGAACTTTAAGAATGGGGAATTCACCTTTACTTCCATTCTAGACGGCAAAGAGCAAACAACAACATTTATTCGCAATGAAGAACTTGAGATCGATTACTATCAAAACAAGATCGATAGCTCATCAGTACGATGGATAAACGATTGCGAGTACATTGTAAAAAAACTGAACCCGACCAATAAAGCTGAAGAAAAATCGATACATATGAAAATATTGTCAACCACAGATAATTCATATACATTTGAGTACAGCATAGTAGGAGAATCAAAAAAGATAAGAGGAACCGCAATAAAAACCAACTAAAATACGAACAACCATGTTTGAAATTTTTGCAAGTCCCGATGCCTGGATAGCCCTATTGACACTTACCTTTTTAGAAATTATATTGGGTATAGATAACATTATTTTTATATCGATAGCTGCCGAAAAACTAGAGGAAAAACAACGTAAAAAAGCAACCAATATAGGTTTGGTCCTCGCTATGGTAATGCGTATTGTACTTCTTTTTAGTATTTCATTATTGATTTCATTGAAGAAGCCTTTTTTAATGATCGATAATGATTGGGTTACGGGTGGTATAAGTGGGCAGGCTCTAATACTCTTCGCTGGCGGACTTTTTTTACTCTATAAAAGCACCAAGGAAATTCACGAAAAGGTTGAAGACAGGGGTCACGATGAGCGTGAAGTGACCAAAGCACGTGGCAACACCTTAACCAATGCTATTGTTCAGATTACCGTAATCAATATTGTATTCTCTTTTGATTCCATTTTAACTGCTATTGGCATGACCAATGGTATTTCACCAAACCCTAATGATGCTCTGGTATTAATGGTTGTAGCTGTAGTTATCTCTGTTGTTATTATGATATTGTTCGCCAACCCTGTTGGGAAATTTGTGAACAAGCACCCATCAATTCAAATATTAGGCCTTTCTTTCTTGATATTGATCGGTTTTATGTTAATTGCCGAAGCTGCACATATAGGCCACTTAGTTGTATTTGGCAATGAAGTAGGTACAATACCTAAAGGCTATCTGTATTTCTCTATCGCTTTCTCTTTAATGGTCGAATTCTTTGATTTGAGGAGGATGAAGAATAAGAAAAAAGGTGCTGAAATAGCTGAGGATTAATGTTATAGACGAGTTTTTGGGGAAGGAGGGGGAATGGAAAGTTAAAAGTGAAGAATGAAGAATGAAAAGTGAAGAATGAAGAATGAAGAATGAAGAATGAAAAGTGAAGAATGAAGAATGAAGAATGAAGAATGAAGAATGAAAAGTGAAGAATGAAGAATGAAGAATGAAGAATGAAGAATGAAGAATGAAAAGTGAAGAATGAAGAATGAAAAGTGAAGAATGAAAAGTGAAGAATGAAGAATGAAGAATGAAGAATGAAGAATGAAAAGTGAAGAATGAAGAATGAAAAGTGGAAAATCAAAAAAGTGAACAAAAACATACTGTTATCCTATAATTCCTATGAAGACATCTACGTGTTCAGTACTGACATAACGAGTTAGCTTCAATATGAAAAAATGAAAATCTACTTTGTTTTAATCCTTGCAGTCTTCTTTTCATCCTGCACAATAAATAAGAAAAAAGCTATTAGTCAAAAAGAAGAAAATAGCATTGAAAATCAGATTAACAAACCTGAATTTCAATCAATTATCGATTCTTCCGGAGTTATAGGCTCAATATTGATTTATGATTTACAGAAGGATACTTATTATTCTAACGACTTTGACTGGTCGAAAAAAGGAAATTTACCTGCATCGACATTTAAAATTACAAATTCAATAATTGGGCTTGAAAGTGGCATAATTGAAAGCGATAGTACTATTTTTAAATGGGATGGGGAAAAGAAATGGCTAAAAAATTGGGAACAGGATTTGGTATTAAAAGATGCCTTTCATTTTTCTTGTGTTCCTTGTTATCAAGAAGTAGCCAGAAAGATCGGTCCAAAAATAATGAATGATTATATACGTAAATTTAACTACGGAAATATAAAAGTTGATTCTAATAACATTGATAAATTTTGGTTAGAAGGAGAATCCCGAATTAGTCAAATTCAACAAATTGATTTTTTGAAAAGATTTTATGACTCCAAACTCCCTATATCGAAAAGAACAGAAAAAATAATAAAAAGTATCATGGTTATTGAACAAAATGACCAATACATACTTAGCGGAAAGTCTGGCTTATCTAATGATAATAAAATATATAATGGTTGGTTTGTTGGATATATTGAATTGAAAACCAACACATACTTGTTTGCTACAAATATAGAACCCAAAAAAGAATTTGATTTTGATACATTTATTAAGAAAAGATTGGATTTAACTTTTAAGGCTTTGAAACAAATAAAAGTTATAAAATAAAGATGCTA
>QILY01000216.1 GCA_003232155.1 Maribacter sp. | reverse complement strand
GATATATAAAAGCCTATGTAGAAAAAGTATACTCTTTAGAGGATTTTAGATTGGCTTTTGAAGACCAATTAAAATCGACAACTCGAAGAGGAAAAATGGTGATTTCTACTTAAACCTAATATAATTCCATCTAACTAAAACCATAATCATCTAATAACAAGCTTCTTGCTATTTTGTAAAGTTAGATGTTTTATGCTACTTTTTTTGAAGTCTTGTAATGCGGGTTAATATCAATAAATTATGAAAACACTGACAGAATCAAATATATTCATAGAAAAAGAAGAGAAGTTTGGAGCTCATAATTACCATCCATTACCAGTAGTTTTTGATAGAGGAGAGGGAGTTTATGTTTGGGATGTAGACGGAAAAAAATATTATGATTTTCTTTCAGCATATTCTGCAGTCAATCAAGGGCATTGTCATCCAAGAATTGTCAATGCATTAATTGCACAAGCACAAAAACTCACATTGTCTTCAAGAGCTTTTTATAATAGCCAGCTAGGAGATTATGAAGAGTTTATGACCTCTCTATTTGGTTACGATAAAATACTACCAATGAATACTGGTGCAGAAGCTGTAGAAACTGCAATTAAAATTTGTAGAAAGTGGGCTTATGAAAAGAAAGGTATTGCTTCTAACAGTGCTGAAATAGTGGTTTGTAAAGGAAATTTTCACGGCAGAACAACTACGATAACGTCTTTTTCAAATGATAATAATGCTCGTAATAACTTTGGCCCTTATACGCCTGGGTTTACTTCAATACCCTATAATGATTTAGATGCATTAGAGCTAACTTTAAGTTCAAACCCAAAAGTTGCTGGATTCTTGGTTGAGCCTATACAAGGGGAGGCTGGTGTATTTGTTCCATCAGAAGGGTATTTGTCTAATGCCAAAAAAATATGCGAGAAGTACAATGTACTGTTCATTGCAGATGAAATTCAAACAGGAATTGCAAGAACAGGAAAAATGCTTGCTATAGACCATGAAAATGTAACTGCGGATATTCTAATTTTAGGAAAAGCTATTTCAGGAGGTGTTTATCCAGTTTCAGCTGTTTTAGCAAATGATAGCATAATGGAAGTTATTAAACCTGGGCAGCATGGTTCAACTTTTGGAGGAAATCCACTCGCTTGTGCTGTAGC
The DNA here is from genome assembly GCA_003232155.1 of Maribacter sp. Taxonomy (GTDB): domain Bacteria; phylum Bacteroidota; class Bacteroidia; order Flavobacteriales; family Flavobacteriaceae; genus Maribacter_C. The sequence goes on along the minus strand of QILY01000216.1, from coordinate 4,502 downwards.
AAAGGAAGCTTTGCAAGTCGTTGTAGATGAAAATCTATCACAAAATGCTTCCCTACTAGGTGAATTATTTAGGGATAAAATGCAAGAGATTGTTGAAAATGAAGATATCCTCACTGGAGTAAGAGGTAAAGGGTTGCTTAATGCAATTATTATAAATAGTGATGAAAATTCATCGTTGGCATGGGATATATGTTTAAAATTAAAAGAAAATGGCCTTTTGGCAAAACCAACACATGGGAATAAAATCCGTTTTGCCCCCACCTTTAGTAATAACTGAAGAACAATTGTTAGACTGTGTTACCATTATTGGGAAAACAATAAAATCGATGTCATGAAAAGCAACCTTAAACTAATTAATAATCGCTCAGATATTGGTGCAGGCACAAGAGGTGCAGATATGGGTATTGATGCTATTGAAATTGCGGCAATTAATTTAGAAAATGATTTTTTCAATAGAGTACCTTTTGTCGATGTTAAAACGCATAATGAAACTATTTACAATAAGGTTGAAAGTTCCTTTGCAAGAAGAATTGGTTTTGTAGTGGAGCAATGTAATCGAGTATCTAATATTGTTCAACAGGTTTTATCAAAAAATGAATTTCCGTTAGTACTATCTGGTGATCACTCCTCTGCATTAGGAACGATTTCAGGTGTTAAAGCGGCAAACCCCGATGCCAGACTCGGTATCCGTTTGGATTGATGCCCATGCTGATTTACATTCTCCTTATACATCTCCATCAGGAAACATTCATGGTATGCCGTTAGCTGCTGCACTGCAAGAGGACAATATTGATATGAGAATTAATAACCTTGAGGAAGAAACAATTGATCATTGGAATGAACTAAAAAATATTGGCACTAATAAACCCAAATTTTTATCCGAGGATTTAATTTATTTTGGGGTTAGAGATACTGAAGAAGCTGAAGATAAGCTCATTGAAAATATGAATATTAAAAACTATTCTGTCTCTGAAATAAGGTATAGAGGTCTTAAAAATTGTGTGAATGAAGCTATCGAAAAATTGACTCATTGTGATTCAATTTATATTACATTTGATGTAGATAGTTTAGATTGTGATTTTGTGTCGAGAGGTACTGGCACACCAGTCCCATTTGGTTTTAGTCCTATGGAAGCAAAAAACATAATAACACAATTTTTGAAAACTGGAAAAGTAGTATGTACTGAATTTACAGAAATTAATCCATTGCTTGACAATAAAGGGAATAAAATGGCAGAAACAGCCTTTGATATTTTAAACACTTGTTTTAAATAATTCTTAATCAATGGATAAAACTAAAGCTATATACTCTTTAGCAAATTCATTCTCGCTTATAGTCTGTGTACTCCTTACAATATTCTCTTGCTGGAAAATATATGGATTATTTAACTTAAAATATCAAGGAGAAATTACTGAGGGCATTATTATTGGTTATCAAGCAAAGAAAAGTAATGATTATCTTTAAAAGAACAGAAAACAAATATATGCACCAATCTTCACCTATAAACCCAAAAATAAGAATACAGAAGTTAACATCTCCACCTCTGTTTATGACGAAATAAAAAAATATCAAATTGGTGACACAATCCAAGTTTGTTATTTTGAAAATAAAATACTTAAAGCAAAAATCAAAGACTTATTCCCCTGGAAAAACAAAATATATATGTTAATCATCGGTATTGTTGGAATTATTGTTACTACAGTACCATTTTTCAAAAAAATTACACATACTTAAACTGTTCTTTAAATTATTATAACAAGGGATTCATTGATGGGATTTATTAGTAAGTATTTAATTTTCATTAATATAAAAAAATCAAATCATCCGAGCAACAAATATCAGGAAACAATCAAAAAGGCAAACCCATACTCTCATTAATTATAAGGCGAACATATAAAATACTGGATAATGGTAGTTGTGTTTTGGCAGACGAGCAAACACCTTTAGTTGATGAAATTCAATTTTATGAAGAAAATGAAGACACAGTATTGCAAGACATAAGTCTATACCCTCTCAAACCATTTACATATATAATTGTAAAAGGTAAAGCAAGAAACCCAAAATTAGTTATCGATTTGGCTAATAGGCTAAGAACAGATGATTTGATATAAACTGAATCGGAGGATAATAATGCTCCAAACGCAGTATTAAAATTGCAAAACAAGAATTAGGAGAACTAAAAGATAACTTGTTTATCGCTTTAATATTAGTAATAGATAAAGAACCAAAGGTTATTTATTTAATTCCATCAGAAGATTTATCGCAATCGGATAACAACATATTCATAAATAACGAAGTAAGTTTAATGCCTAGTTTATCAAATTGGGAGATTAAAGTTTCTAGCAATACAATTCCAAAATCAGCAAAATACTCGTTAGAAAAGATGATTAATAAACTAAAACATTAGTTTTATAATATTATGTAAAATAGAAGTAATGCGTTTTTACCCAGATGAAGCGTTGGCAGAATGGCCTCAGAAAACTTTGGTCAAAACCTGCTATAATTGAAAACCTGCCTGCCATGCCTACGGCAGGTAAACCGGTCAGGCAGGTGCTCGAAATTTGTTCATCTCAAAATTGAGCTACAGTTCTTTCTCTAAAAAACCTCTGTGCTTCCCAATTAGCTCACGATTTTTTATTTTTTTTAAAGGAGTTCGTGAACCACTTCGTTAGGTTTCTATTGGTGTTTTGACTTTTCATAACGAAAACCCGTGAATAATGCGGGTTAAAGAGAAACTCGATGGATAAAAATGCTGTACTGATTAAGAAACGTAAAAGACTTACAATTTCTTGTAAGCCTTTATCTATCAATGCTCCCCCTCTTGGGCTCGAACCAAGGGCCCTCTGATTAACAGTCGGTTCACTTATGGTTCTATATGGTCTATTATGTCTTGAAATGCCCATTTTATGGGGATTTTACTTATCTTTAATATCATTATAAACCATTTAAAATCAAAAAAAGCACGCCACTAAAATTTAATGCAATTATGGCCACAATCAAGATAACCTTCGATAAACGCGCTGATCACAAAACTAAAGATAAAAAATTTCCTTTGGTATTGCGTGTAGGGCACGCCAGAAAAACCCGAGATATTCCTTTCAATTTACATTTGAAAGAAAAGCAGTATGATTTTACAACAGAAAAGATTACTGGAATAATGAATGCCACAAGGCATACTAAACGCACTCGCAAAATTTATTCGGATGTCGATCTATGGATGGATGAGCATGCAGGCGAAATAAAGAATTGGGAGATAAACAAATTGAAATCTGAAATCGAACGAATATTCTTCAAGAAATCTCCATCGCATTCCATACTCAATCATGGTGCAGTATATCTAAATCGTCTTCGCCTTGAAGATCGATACTCTACCGCAAGTTCTTACGAAGACGCTCTAAAAGCTTTGATTAAATTTCGAAAAAGTCGCAAAGGACAAGATGATACGATTTTAATCAAAACACTCTATGAACTAAAAGACGGCAAATTAAAAGTCCTTGGTGATTACAAAGATTTGGATATGGAAATTAAGGCAATGGACTACGCCTTTTCGAAAGATTTTAAGGCGTACATGAGCAACCGTTATAAATCGAAAAACACTCCAGCAATGCACCTTAGAAGCTTACAGGCCATAATGAACGATGCCGGAAAAACGTATCAAGAATTAAAAGACCACAAGCCGTTGTCGAGTATTAAAAAGCAAAGCCATGAGAACGCACCTGCCCCTCTTAGTTTAGAAGATATAAACGCTATCAGAAAGTTAAAATTGGAAGCTCGCACTCCGATATGGGACACCCGTAATTTTTTATTGTTCATGTTTAACAACATGGGCATGAACCATTTTGACATGGCAATTTTAAAACGCTTTCAATTCAACGACAATCGCATCAAGTATTTTCGTAAAAAGACCATTTATGAAGGAGATTACTTTAGCGTTCTACAAAATGAAGAATCCCTTAAAATCATCGGATGTTATCTGAACGGCCAAAATGATGATGAGTACCTGTTTCCTATAATTCCAGAAAGTACTACGCCTGAAAGATTACATATGGTAAACAATGGAAAGGTCAAAACATTCAATAAGTACGCTAAACGCATTGCAAAATTGGCAGGGATTGATAAAAAGATTACTACTTATACCTTAAGAGACACATGGACAAACATCGGCTTGGATATGGGCATTGACATTCGTAAAATTTCTTCGGGGCTTGGGCATTCCAGCGTTCAGGTAACTGAAAAGCATTATGGCAAAAGTGTATCGGAAAAAATACTAGACGAGATCAATGCTAAAATCACGGCATCGTAGAACCTTGAGCATTATTTGGCAAGATTGATTCTTTAGCAGAATTTTAATGGCCTAACTTTGATGCTCTCTAAAAAAATAGTATTACGATACATGCCTGAACAACAAAATATAGAATGGAAACAATCTTGGCGAGACGAATATTTACAATGGGTTTCTGGATTTGCCAATGCTGATGGCGGCGCAATTTATATTGGAAAAA
>QILY01000017.1 GCA_003232155.1 Maribacter sp. | reverse complement strand
CCTTTAAAAGAACATTTGGGGGATATATGTGAATTGGTCCTAAAAGAAAATGCCGATTTTGGTATTGTTGTGGACCCTGATGTGGATCGCTTGGCTTTCATCAGTAACGATGGTGAAATATTTGGTGAAGAATATACTTTGGTTGCCTGTGCCGATTATGTTTTGGGAAAAACGAAAGGAAATACCGTTTCTAACTTGTCATCTTCACGTGCTTTACGTGATATTTCAGAAAAACATGGGGGTACTTATGAAGCTGCTGCCGTTGGTGAAGTTAATGTAGTTGCTAAAATGAAGGCAAATAATGCTGTTATAGGTGGAGAAGGAAATGGTGGAATTATTTACCCAGAAAGTCATTATGGTCGTGATTCTCTTGTTGGTTCTGCTCTATTTTTAATGCTTATGGCGGAAAAAGGGGGCACGGTTGCCGAACTACGGGCAAGTTACCCCTCTTATTTTATGAGTAAAAATAAAATTCAATTGACACCAGATTTAGATGTAGACGGAATTTTGAAAGCTATGGCTGAAAAATACCAAAACGAAGATATTTCTACTATTGATGGTGTAAAGGTTGATTTTGCCGAGAATTGGGTACACTTACGAAAGTCAAATACTGAACCTATAATTCGTATTTATACCGAAGCGAAAAGTCAGATTGAAGCTGATACTCTTGCTGATAGAATAATTGGGGAGATTAAGGAAGTAGCGGGTATATCTTAAGAAAAAAGATGATGAGTTTATTTGTTTATGCGTTTCGGAAAATAATTTTGATTACTGATTACTGATTACTGATTACTGATTACTGATTACTGATTACTGATTGCTAATTGTTCATTATTCATTGCTCAATAGCCTTATCTCTATGTTTCCATCTTTTATGGGTCCAGAGGTAATGCTCAGGTTTTTCTTTTATCTGTTGCTCGGTTAATCGTAGAAATTGATCGGTAATCTCATTTTTTTCGGTACTCTTGCCTGCGGTTGTTATAGGTATGAATTCCGCTTGGTAATAACCACGTTTTACTTTAGAAACTTTTAAGAACACCACAGCAAGGTCCATTTTTCTTGCCATAGTTTCAGCACCATTGAATATGGGGGCTTTTATACCCATAAACTCAGTCCAGTATTGCGCGCGATGTGCTTGGGGCGATTGATCACTTACCATACCAAATATACCGGTAACATTATTTTGTTTATTCCGTACAACTATTTTTACCGTTTCTTTTTGCGAAATAAGGGTAGTATTCCATCTGGCACGCACCTTTTTGATCCATGCGTCAAAATATTTGTTTCCAATTACTTGGTATACTGCGTATCCTTTCGATGTAACATAATTGTTGATGCTGACGTTCCATTCCCAATTTGCATAATGAGAACATAATATGAGGATGCTTTTTTCTTTTTCAATCTCTTGTATAACCTCAATATTAGTTACATTATAGCGCTTTTTTACATCTTCTTTACTGAGACTCATGGTTTTGACCATTTCCATAAACATATCGCACATATGGCTATAGAAGTCATAACGAATCTTTAAAATCTCTTTTTCGCTTTTTGTGGGGAATACTAGTTTTAAGTTGTTATAAACTACTTTTTTTCGATAGCCTATAACGCGATAGGTCATAAAAAAGAAAAAGTCCGAAAGCCAATAAAATATGCGGTAAGGAAGTATTGAGACCAACCAAAGAAACGGATATGCTAAAATAAATACAAGAAGTTGCATGCAAAAAATTATAGCGCAAATATAGTTATATTTGAAACCAAATATAACAGTAGTATTCATGTACAACCTACACATAGCAACCATTGCTATTATTGCCGCCAATGTATTGGTATCCTTAAAAGGGTTTAATGACACTTCTTTTTTTGAACGCTATAAATTTGGCATAGGGCCTATACAATCTGGGCAAAAAGGCCGAATATTGACCTCTGGCTTTTTACATGTAGATTTTTCGCATTTGCTTTTTAATATGTTCACCCTTTATTTTTTTGCCAATGAGGTCATCAGTTGGTTTGGGCCAGGTAAATTTTTATTGATTTACTTCATTAGTCTTATAGGAGGTAGTTTATTGGCATTGTTTTTTCATAAAGACGAACCGTATTATAGTGCTGTGGGTGCTAGCGGTGCGGTCACAGGTGTTTTGTACGCGGCTATTTTATTACAACCTAATATGCAATTGGGCATTATGTTTATACCAATCCCATTACCTGCTTATGTAATAGGTATTGGATATTTATTATACTCAATTTATGGTATGAAAAGCAGATTGGACAATATTGGACATACGGCCCACTTTGGTGGTGCTATTGGCGGCTATGTAACTACTTTATTGTTTATGCCAGATTTGATATTTACTGACACCTTAATGGTGGTGCTTTTGGCAGTGCCCATCCTCATTCTATTTGTAATGGAAAAAATGGGCAAAATTTGAACTCTCATTTATCTTGAAACTATGTAGAACACGGAGGTAGTCCATCATTTTAAGTAGTTTATCGAAAAAAGTAGAAGGAAATACAATATTCTGTATTCAACACGTTCTAGTTAGAGCCAAAATCTAATTTAGAAAAACCTACTTCTATGATTAAAAGACTCCCTCTTGTGATAATTGCTATGCTAGCATTGGTCACCTCATGTAGTGATGAAACTATCGTTTTTAAAGACAAACTTAGTGATGAAATTAGTTCAGAATCTAACCAACAAGTATTATTAAATAGTGTCAATTACGAAAACGCTGGTGTTTTAGAATTTTATGAAGAGAATGAAATTACAGGTAAAATAGCCAAGTCTAACAATGATGATCTAGCTGGCGATTACCCATTGACTCTAGTTGCACAAATAGACCCACCTTTTTTTAGTGGGGCACAAAACCTTACGGCATCACATGTAGATGTAGACGGTAATTATGCTTATGTAGCATATAATACCGTTGAGGACGGGTTTGCTGGTGCAATGGATATCATTGATGTAAGCGATCCCAATAGACCATTTGTACGATCTAGAATATACTTTCCTACAGCCGATGTGAATACCATTAAATATGAGAATGGTTTTGTTTATGGAGCAGGAGGCTTTGATTCTGAAAAATCAACTATAACAGATTTCAATTCTTTTGTAATAAAATTAGTTGCCAACAATGGCCGCTTTAATTTAGGAGCTGGTTTTGCTTTTGGTTTTCAAGAAGGTTTTAATGGTACTGATGTAGAAACTACATCCAATTCAATTCTTGTAACCAGTGGAAAAGATGGGTATTTAAAATCATACAATAAAAATGATGTTACCGATCAAAACGAAGTTTTTTATGAAGATCTTCGTTCTGTTGCCGTAAATGGTAACCAAATAGCAGTTTTAGATGCTAGTGCAGGTGTGCGTATTCTTGACCAAAACTTTAATGAAACATCATTAATAACAATAGGCTCTGACTTTGGGGATTTTTCAAAAAGAACGATAGAATTTTCAGGAGATAATATTATTGTTGCAGAAGGTTCGCTAGGTGCAGGGGTTTATAACCTATCAACAGGAAACCTTGTAGAATATATTCCCATATTAATTAATCCTGATGGTGTTGACCCTAACAATATTGTTACAAATGCCGTTGCGGTCAATGAAAATATTGTGTTAATGGCCAATGGTGCTGCTGGCTTATCTTTGGCTGAAAACCAAGGAGCTGGTAACACAGATCTGATTGGTATTATAGAATTGCAAGGTTCAATTAATTATGTAGAATCAAAAGGAGATTATGCTTTTGCAGCTTCTGGTAGAAGAGGCCTTCAAATTATAAAATTGAATAAGCCTTCAGAAAGCCTTTTAGCTCGCTGTTCAGGTCTTCCAGAATATAATGGCTCCAACAATTTAAACGTCGGCGAAGGCGAGATACAGGCATTTAGCGGTTCTAAAAGACTGAATAGAATTAATACAGGCGGAGAACTTCTTCTTTGTGGAACTTGGACCGTAAGAAGAACAGTAAATATAGATGATAACGGACTTTTTGAATTGAACGGTAGCCTTGATGTTGGTAACAACAATGTTAATAGACGAGGAAGAGTTACCATTAATAATGGAGCCGTTTTTAGAGTTGAAGGAAACCTTAATATTTTTGGTGATTTAAGATTGAATGATGGCGCTACTATAGAATTTATAGGCACTGGTTCAGTAGTAAACATTACAGGAACGGTAACAAGAGGCTCAAATACTCAAGTTATAGGTACTTTTGACGATGTTCAGAATGCGTTTTAATAGAGAAGAAAACTAAAGATAAAAAGGCCCTGATAGAATTTCTATCAGGGCCTTTGGTATTAATGTGCGGCATAATCTGGGTTAATTCAATAACTCAGCAACTTTCTTTTCTAAAGCAGCACCTCTCAAGTTTTTTGCAACAATAACTCCGTTTTCATCCAACAAAAATGCTGCGGGAATGGCATCTACATTGTATAGTTTAGCAATAGGGCCAAAATATTGAATATGTGACACATGGTTCCAAGTCAATCCGTCAGCTTCAATAGCTTTTTTCCAACTCTCTGCGTTTCTATCCAAAGAAACCCCTAAGATATTCAATCCCTTGTCATGATATTTTTTATATACAGAAACTACATTAGGGTTTTCTGCTCTACAGGGCCTGCACCATGCGGCCCAAAAATCTACAAGGGTAACTTTACCTAAAACATCGTTCAATGCAATCTCTTTACCATCTGGCCCTGGAGCTGAAAACTCAGGAGCCTTTGCACCAACGGCTGTACTTTTTGATTTTTCTTCTCTTTCTCTCGCTTTTTCAAGTTTTGTTAAAATACCCTTAGCATTTGTGGTTTCTTTCATTTCAGGGCTAAGAGCATCATACATTCCCTGTATTTCGGCAGTATCAACTGTTCTAGATGCTAAAGCTCTATCAATAAGCAATACAGATATTAAAGCATTGGGATTAGCTTTCATAAATTCAAGCTCAAAATCTTTGAACTCTTCTTGCAGTTCGATCATTTCATCTTTCATTGAAGACCTAGTGGCTTCATCTGTAGCAGATTTCATGTCCTTTTGAATAGACATCGCCCTTTTTGATAAAGCTTGCGATTTTTCAATATAATCTGAAAATATATCATTTTGAAGTGTTCCACCCAATTTGGCAAAACCTAAACTATCTTTATTTGCGTTGAATTCAATTTCTCCGTTTTCAAGTATAATTGCTTTAAAAGCGTTTTGGTCGCCTAAAAAAATGTAATGTAGCTCAGGAATAGTGGCAAGGCCTTCAAATATAAATTTTCCATTTTCTACAGTTGTAGTATCAACATCTATAGGTTGGTTGTTTTTTCCTATTTTTTTTAGAAATACTTTAGTGCCGTTCTCTATATCGCCGGTCAGGTTACCACTAATGGTATATCCTTCGGGTTTTTGATTACATGCGGCTATGGCAATAACCATAACCAAGGATAAAATAATTTTTTTCATCGTCTTTTTTTATCTGCGGCAAATGTAGGTATATATAGAATATAAAAAAAGCCCTTAATATGTGATTGCTATGAGTTTTTGATTATTACCTTAAATCCGCAAAAGTATTCTACTGCAAAACCAAACTGCACGTCATTATTGGGAACCTGCCTTTGCCGGCAGGCAGGTGCTCGTAAAAACTTACTCACCATAACAAGTGATATGTCTGCGTTACTTTTTT